>JALNVY010000034.1 GCA_023231165.1 Syntrophales bacterium
AAAATCTCCTGCCTCCTCCATCTTTTTCAGGATCAGGTCAAAGGGCCGGGCGCCCTTGGGACAGTATTCATTACAGGCGACACAGGTCACGCAGTCATAGAGCCACTCCACCTTTTCCCCCTTTACCAGCTTCCGGAAGGCCTCCCCGCCCGTTTCTGCATTGAAATCGAGATAATGGCACTTCGCTAAACACTCGCCGCAAAAATCGCACTTTTTCTCATGAAACATAACTACCTCCAGTTTTATTATTTCGTCGTTTAAGTGGACCGGTATCCGTAAATCGGCATATCTACCTGTCCTTATATCATCTATTTATGTTTTGCTTTGGTATCACCGTACCGTTTATTATCCTAATGACCGCATTCCCCCTGGTGACCCGCACACGTATTTTTCATGGAAAGCTCTAGTAATCTGTTCGTCATTAATAAATCGAGATTCCCCTTTATTGTGCCGGCTATAGACCCATAGACTTTGATACCGGCGGCATTTAGCTTCCTGAGGGCGCCTCCGCCGATACCGCCTACTACGACAGCGTCCACGTTCTGACCGTCCAAAGCCATAATAGGATTGCACGCCCCGTGGATATGGATCATATCCTTATTGTTAACTGTATCTATGCTTTGGCGTTCCGTATCCACGACCACAAAGGCGGGTGCCGACCCGAAATGGCCATAAACGGCGCTGTCCATACCGTCATCCCTTTGAACTGCAAAACAGACCTTCATCCTATTCCTCCTCTTTTATAGATAATCCCTCTATTCTTAGAGCCTTGCCGTTAACGATGGCGTCGGCTACCTTACGCCTGGCATTATTCAAAATTCTGCCGAATGTCGCCCTGGAAATATTCATCTTCTCCGCGCCATCTTCGTGATACATGCCTTCATAGTCGGCAAGACGAACCGCTTCTAGTTCATCCATGTCAAGACTGGTTTCTTCAAGTTGGAAAAGGGGTATCCCCCGGGGCTTGAAGTAGAACACGCGGGGATTGCAGCCTATGTGTCTGCATTTTTTTGGTCTGGTCATGGGGCCATTATAAGCATATACCCATAACTGTGTCAAGCGGGATTATCCAGAATAATTCAGATGATGTCTACCATATCGATTCATACTGAACTTTTTAACTTAGCCTTTTTCCGAAGATACATCAGTTCGTCGGCTTCCGACATCAGTTGGTCCAGAGACTTAAGGCCATCGGGGTCGTATATGGCGACTCCCCAGCTTATGGACAGTTGGTAGGACATAGTTTCCTTTGTATTGTGTATGGCAATTAACTGCGCAAGCCTGTCTGATAAGATCTCGGGGGTCATATCAGTGACATCGATCGCGAGGACGGCAAATTCGTCGCCCCCTATCCGGGCGATAACGTCCGATTCCCTGAAGGTCTGGCGGAGAACGTTTGTCGTATCGAGGAGCGCCCTGTCCCCTTCTTGATGACCCAGGGCGTCATTGATCCATTTCATACCGTCGATATCGATAAAGGCGAGCATCATATGTCTTTTTGCCCTGTTTGCGGTTCTCATCTGCTGTTTGGCCAGTGCGATAAAACCTCTCCGGTTGTAAAGGCCGGTCAGTTGATCCGTGATCGATAATTTATGGGCCTCTTCCTCCTGTCTTTTACGTTCCGTAATATCACGGACAATTCCGCGGAAACCTTCCGGGCGGCCTTCCGCGTCCCTGATCAAGGAAACGGATACATCTACGGTCCTTCTTTCCCCGTCCTTTCTGATGATATCCCAGTCAAATCCTTGAACTGGTTCCCCCGTTCGATAAATTCCGCCATATACTTCCCGGACTTTTTTGGCGTTATCCCTGTCTGCGGCATACTGCTTATAATTCATGCCCAGCAATTCCTCCCGGGAATAGCCCATGATTTTGCTAAAAGACTCGTTGAAGAAGATAAAACTGCCGGCCAGATCCACTTCATGATAACCGTCCTCGATGTCCCTCAGGATAGTGCGGTAGCGCTCCTCGCTCAGGCGCAGTGCATCTTCGGCCCGCTTGCGGGCGGTGACGTCCGTGGCAATTTCCATCCGAACGATGCGGCCGTCCGGCCAATAAATTGCCCGGTCCCGGCACTCATACCAGTGGCCATTTACCGTGTTCTGAAAATCCCAGACGACGCCATCCGTCGGTTTTCCCTCCGGCCCGACCAGGCGGTCATTCGTACAGAATTCGCAGGGGCCGGTCTGTCCCGCCTGGATCGTCTGCCAGCAGATCTTGCCTTCGATATCCCCCCAAATATCGTGACCATATTTATTGATGAAAAGCAATTCGTTGGTTTGCATGTCCGTCACATAGACCAGGGCGTCAAGGCTGTTCAATACGCCGAAAAATCTCTGATTGTGAATCTTCAGCGCTTCTTCGCTCTCCTTGCGATCGGTGATGTCCACAACATTTCCCAAAACGGCCCGGTCCCCTTGATACTCGATAGGGGTAATCGTTTCCATGATGTAACGGATCTGACTGCTCTTATCAATAAGTCTGTACTCATAGGGGATCGAAAGTTTTCCTTTCAGCATACTGAAGGCGTTTTCTTTAACTCGCTTCCGGTCATCGGGATGAACAACCGTCAAGGGGTCCATCATCATGTCCTCAGCGGTGCATCCCGCGTGCCGGGCAGTATTCCGATTCAGATACCGGAACTTCCCGTTTTGGATGATATAAATTCCCGTATGGGAGCTGTCGGCTACGGTCCGGTATAAGATGTTGGCCCGCTCCAGTTGTTCGCTCAACAGCGCTACGACAACCGCCGCCGCAACGAACATCAGCGAGCGGGAAACATCATGGATGAGTGAAAAAAATGAAACGAACAAGGCATGACTGACAAGCAGCATCGCCCCTAAAAACAGGGCAACAACGATTCCCCGCCATTTCCACCAGATGCAGGCCAGGGTAATGGGAATGTAGAACAGGTGCGTAAAAACTATTTCTATTCCCAGGATGACATGATAATAGTAAGTTAGATAGGATGCCCCGATCAAGAGCGCCAACATGATATATATTTTGTGATTTTCCTTGAGCGCAGGCAGCGTCATGTCGACATGTCCTCCATCCCGATGATCTTTTTGGTATAAAACGGCCCACGGGCGCGAGCCCGTGGGTTTCTAATCATGGCGATTCAAATACTCCTTTCGTCATCTTGGCATTTATTTCGGGACGTTTGCCCACAAAGATATTGCCAAGGGGCTTTTAATTTTTAATGATTTAACCTTTTCCTCGATCTCTTTTCTGAGTAGCTCGTCATATTTCAACACTATCACGTAGGTCGCATAATCGAACATCAGAATCGTCCGGTTGAGGCTTTCGGCGGCATGGTGGTGTTCGACCGCGGTTGTAAATGTGCTCTGAAATTCTGCGTACAGCCACATGTGGCGTCTCATAAGGGTGATGGCGTAGATAGCCTGGGGCAGCGGTATGTGTGCCATATAGCTTTCTTCTGCATATTTGGCAAAGAGCGTATGCGCCTCCTCGAAGGGTGAATCTGAGAGAAATAGTTTTCCGAATTTGTTGTAAAAATTCAGGGCCTGCTGTTTTGCCTTACTTTCCGGCATTGCATGATAAAACGGTGTCTTGGGATTATTTTTTATATTGTTATACCATTGCTGGGCGATAGCTTCCGCATGTTTCTCCGTTAACTCTATCAATTTTGTGGATGACTTCATGGTCTGACCTCCTAAATATCCGCCAAATAATTTGTCTTCTGGTCAACTGGTCAACAGATCCGCTTCATTGATGCACACGTAGTTATGCCGGAATCTAACCTTTCTTCGGCCCACTTGTTTTGAGGGCCGCCTCCGCCAGCTTTTGCTCGGTGATGTCTTCCAGGGTCTCAACGGCGCCAACCAGTTCTCCCTGGCTATCCCGGATTATGGCAGCTGTAAACCGAAGCCAGCGTCCCTTTTTTCCCAACTCGGGGAAGAAATCCGTTGCTTCGAATGTCTCTTCATCGACATCGAATTTCCGATATTTTCCGGTGTACCATTTGGAGATATTTTTCACCGCACTGTCCACAAGCAGATCGGCCATGCATGGCCTTTCTTCTCCATAGAAGGCTCGCCACTGCTGATCGGTCCCGATCATATCTTCGGCCGGTATTTTGGTCAAATGTTCCAAGGCCCGGTTCCAAAGAATAACCTTGTGGTCCTTCCCGATCACAAAAGCCGGGATGGAGAAACCCTGGAAAATGCTGTTCAGTCTCTTTTCACTCTCGACCAGTCTTCGTTCCGTAGATTTACGTTCCGTAAAATCTTCCAAGGTTTCGATAGCGCCAACTAAAATCCCCTGAGAACTGCGGATTGAGGCTGCGGTAAACCGGAGCCAACGCCCGTTTATGCCCAAATCGGGGAAAAATCCCTCTGCTTCAAAAGTCTCATCAAGAAGCTTCGATTTAGATACGCCCTTGTACCACTCCGGTATTGTCTCAAGTGATTGATTTACGAGCAGATCAGCCATACAAGGTCTGTCTTTAGCATAAAAGGCCCGCCAGTGCTGAGTTGTTCCGATCACGTCTTCCGAAGGGATTTTGCTTAATTGCTCAAGGGCCCGGTTCCAGTAAATCACTTTGTGATCGAGTCCGATGACGAATGCCGCCACTGGCGATCCCTCGATAATGCTGAATAGACGTTGCTCGCTCTCCCGTCTTGACATCTCGGCGGACATTCGCTCCGTAATATCCTCCAGCGTCTCAACGGCGCCTACGAGCTCGCCTTTGGAATCTTTGATAGCCGCCGCCGTAAACCGAAGCCATCTCCCGCTGTCGCCGAGATCAGGGAAAAAATCGGTTGCTTCATAGGCTTCTTCCAACAGGTCGGATTTGGCATATTTTCCTTCATACCACTTTGGAATCCGCTCCGAGATCCCATCGACGAGCAGATCAGCCATACAGGGTCTTTCCTCGGCATAAAAAGCCCTCCACTGTTCATTGGTGCCAACAATCTCATTCATCGGGATTTTACTCAGTTGTTCAAGGGCCTTATTCCAGTGAATGATCTTGTGGTCTTTCCCAATCACAAAAGCGGGAATGGAAAAACCATGGATAATGCTTTGCAGCAGGTGCTCCGATTCACGAGAACTGTCGGACATATCCTTTTTTTTCTTCAGGCCTTTGCCGCTCATACCTGGATCAGTTTTTTTACTTGCTTTTGTCTTCATAAGTCACTCCTCCCTTTAGCGCCATGGCATCGCAATAAGCTTCAAATATGCCAAAATTACAGTGCCTTTTGTCTACAACTGTTTCTTGAGCAATTCCAAACAGGAGATATTTTAACTTTTTGATTGGATTCAACCTTTCTCATGTCCCGATTGGCATCAATCATCACCTCCCATGCATCGAGAAAAAGAAATTTACTATGAAGATCCAATTTCTAACGGTTTATGGACGCCGGACACTGTAACAATGCCGGTTATAAGTTCCGGCGGGGTGACATCGAAGGCTGGATAGTATGCCTTCACCCGGTCGCCTGTGATGGGCGTCCCCTGGAACTCGAGCACCTCCCGGGGATCACGCTCCTCGATGGGGATTTCATTTCCCCGGAGGGTGCGGCGGTCGGGACCGCCATAGCCGAGAATATAAAAAGGAATGCCTAAGTGGCGCGCGCAGATGGCTAATTGCAGGGTTCCCACTTTGTTGGCTACGGCGCCGTCCATGGCGATGCGGTCCGCCGCGGCAAATACCTTCTGAATAATCCCTTTGGACATGCAATAGGCCGCCATGTTGTCGGTGATCAGGGTGGTGTCAATCCCCATTTCGCTCAGGGACCAGGCCGTCAGTCTGGCTCCCTGAAGATAGGGTCGCGTCTCCGTGCATATCGCTCTTATATCCTTTCCGTTTTCTTTCGCATACTTGAACATATAAAGCAGGCCGGCCCCGGCAAAACAATGGGTGAGAACCGTATCTCCGGGGGCAAGCAGAGTTTCCGCCTGTCTGCCCGTAGCCTGGGAGATTTCCCGCTGCCGGGACAAGCTTTTTTTCAGAACCGCAAGGATTACCTCCGAAGCCCTTCTGTCCGGATGTTTTCTGACCCTCTCCAGCAGCTTTCCCAGCAGGAGAGCGAGATGAAATCCTGTCGGCCTGGTGGCGCAAAGGCGGTCGGCAGCCTGTTTGAGTCCCGCTATGGGTGGATTGCCGCTTTGCCTTTCTAACTCTCTTGCTGCAAGATACAGTCCATACCCGGCCGTGATGGCAATATCACCCGCCCCTTGTACCATCATTTGTTCGATGGCCCGAGCCACTTCCACATAGTCGGTGCAATACACCTCCGCTTCGGAACGGGGTAGCTTCCGCCGGTCAATAATGATCAGGGCGTCTTCCTCCTCCAGATAAACATTGTTCTCCAGGTGCATCAACAGGGGTTCATTCAAGATCTTTATTTCCTCCTTTAATTAAACTGATCAACCCCAGGCGCTTTTGCGCCTCACAATAATGTAATTTTTCAGAGAGGTTGTTGAAATATTTGAATTTAAAGTATCATAGTCTTTTCCGTCATGCAAACATGGATTAGTTCTCTACTCTGTTTTACCGGGAAGGCGACTTTCAGGTCACCTGGGGGCGACATTTTAGTCGTGTCACGTAACAACCTAATATTCAATACTTTATTGTCATCCATTTTCCCCGTGGACCCCATAATGACGACCTTTTGTTCAGCAACCCGATGATCGGTACCGAAAACTCGCTTAAATCTTGTCGTTAAATCTCTCCGCATACTTTTCCGGAAACTTGCCGGTTCCTTCCGGTCCTGGATAACCTGCGGCTTGGCGCAGGGCAGTTCATTCAGGCACGCAAGAATTGTCACTAGAGAAACCATTTTTGGTACATCTTTTGCTCTTATAGAAGTCAAAGGCCATTGAAATCCAAGAGAAAGGAGTGATCACGTATGGTAGCCTCGATGAAACTGATTGATCTGGTTGAAAATCATGCGGAGAAGATCGCCGCGCAGTGGGCGAAAATTGTGGTGAAGAATCCCTTTACTCCTTTTTACCATGACAAGCCGGTGGAAAAGCTGATTCCCCAGGCGGTCCGGTTTTACAGGAATTTCCGCAAGCTGTTCCTGGAACCAAAACCGGTGGAAGCCTCCGATGGATATTTTACCAGGTACGCCGAGAAACGATACAAAGAAGGCGTCCCTCTGCAAGAGGCGATTTATGCCCTCATCCTGATGAGGCGGCAGATCTGGCTCTACGCGGAGTTTCAGGCAACTTTTTCTACCGCTGTAGAAAAACAGCAGGCCATAGAAAGCGTCACCAGGACCATGCTCATGTTCGACTATGCCATGTACTTCATCACCAAGAAATATCGCGAACTGATGAAGCTCGAATGGTTCGAGGCGCCCAACACCTGATAAAAGTATCAGAATAAACCTTCCCTTGAGGGGGCGGCAAAGAAAGGAGGGCAAAGATCATGTCCGGTTCTCTGAAACTCGTTAATCTTATTGAAACTCACGCTGAGCCCATTGCTCGTCAATGGGCCAGAGACGTGAGAAAAAATTCCCGAACCCCATCCTATCACGGTATCCCGGAGGATAAACTCGTTCCTGTCGGCGTGAAATTCTACGATAACTTCAAGCAGATGTTCTTTACCGACAAGCCGGCGGATACGTCACAGCAATACTTTGCCCGGTACGCGGAAGAAAATCACGCCCGTAATATTCCCCTCAACGAGGCCCTCTATGCCCTGATCATGATGAGGCGCCACATCTGGCTCTATGCAGAGTTCCAGACGATCTTCATCTCCGCCGTGGAACAGAAGCAGGCCGTGGACAGCCTCGTCCGGACCATCCTCATGTTCGACTACGCCATCTTCTTCATCAGCCAGCGCTACCAGGAATTAATCCGGCAAAGCATCGAAGAAAAGCTTGGCGTCGTAAACGTCCTGCGCATGGAGAGTCCTCCGGGGACACAGCAGGGACCATACAAGACCGCCATCATGGTCGCCCTGATCCTCGGCGCCTTTGGCCTTACGTATTATTATCATGCCATGCTAAGCCAGAATATCATTTTCACCCACCTCCTGTATATTCCCATTGTTTTGGCGAGTATCTGGTGGAAGAAAAAAGGTATTTTTGTCGCTGCGTGTCTGGGGGGGTATCTACTCCTGAGTCACCTGCTTTTTCTCAAGGGCATGCCCTTTACCGATGACATTATCCGGGCGGCGATGTTTCTCGTTATCGGAACTGTCGTGGCCTTCCTGAGTGAAGGGATTACCAGGGCGGAGGAACTCTATAAATCCGCCAATTAATGACGGAGGATAAAGAATACATGGATACAGCAGCGCAAGTGAATCAGGGAACAGTCGTCTCCATCCGGGGGAGTGTCATCGATGCCCGCTTCTCCTCGGGATCTCTTCCGGACATTGGGAACGTCCTGCTGGCCGGGGACGATAGCCGGACGCGCATCGAGGTCATGGTCCAGCTAAACGCGGAAACCGTCCGGGGGATCTCCCTGATGCCGACCCAGGGATTGGCCCGGGGATCCACCATCACGGATACGGGACAGCCGTTTATGATTCCCGTCGGGAAAGGTCTATTGGGGCGGGTTTTCAACGTTTTCGGCGAGCCCATTGACAACATGGAGGCGCCGCAGACCAGTGAAACTCGATCTATCCGCGGGGTTCATGTCCCCATCACCCAGCAGTCAACGGAGTCCGAGATATTCGATACAGGCATCAAGGCCGTGGATATCCTCTGCCCTCTGGAGCGGGGCGGCAAAGCCGGACTTTTCGGCGGGGCCGGCGTGGGCAAGACGGTCCTCCTCACGGAGATGATCCACAATATGGTGGGACACCATCACGGCATCAGCATCTTCTGCGGCGTCGGGGAACGGTGCCGCGAAGGGGAGGAACTCTATCGCGAAATGAAGGAGGCCGGCGTCCTGCCCAATACCGTTATGGTCTTTGGACAGATGAACGAACCGCCCGGGGCGAGATTCCGCGTTGGCCACACGGGCCTCACTATGGCCGAATATTTTCGCGACGACGAACGGCAGGACGTCCTTCTTCTCATCGACAATATCTTCCGTTTCATCCAGGCCGGCCAGGAGGTATCGGGACTTATGGGCCTGCTCCCCTCCCGTCTCGGTTATCAGCCCACCCTGGCCTCCGACCTGGCGGCGCTGGAAGAACGGATCTGCAACACTACCACCGGTGCGATTACCTCCATCCAGGCCGTTTACGTCCCTGCCGACGACTTTACCGATCCCTCGGCGTCTCACACCTTCAGCCATCTGACAGCTTCCATCGTTTTATCCCGGAAGCGGGCCAGCGAAGGATTTTACCCGGCCATTGACCTCCTGCAGTCGGGCTCCAAGATGCTCATGCCCAACATTGCCGGAGAGCGCCACTACCGTATCGCCCAGGAAATCCGCAGAAACCTGACAATCTACGAAGAGTTGAAGGATATCATAGCCATGCTGGGCATCAACGAGCTGTCCCGGGAGGACCAACGGACAGTGTATCGTGCCCGCCGTCTGGAGCGCTTCTTTACACAGCCTTTCTATGTCACTCAACAGTTCATCGGCAAAGAAGGAAAGGTGGTACCCATCCAGGACGCATTGGACGGGTGCGAAAGGATACTCAACGATGAATTCGCCGATTATCCCGAGAGCGCCCTCTATATGATCGGCACGATTGATGAGGCGGTGAAAGAAGTTAGCAAGTGAACGTGTGAGAAGGAAACCTGCTCGCTGGAGAAAAAGGTAAATTTTCAACAAACGGATGAGGTCAAGCGCACATGAATATGAAAGTCCTGCTTCCCGCTGAGATCTTTCTGACCGAAGAGGTGACCAGGGTGGTGGCCGAGGCGGAAAATGGCTTCTTCTGCCTGTTGCCCCAGCACGTTGATTTCACGGCGGCCCTCGTCCCCGGGGTATTTTCCTATACCACCCAGGCAGGGGAGGACAACTACCTGGCCATTGACGTAGGCACCCTGATCAAGAGAGGCTCCGAAATCCTGGTATCGACTCGCAACGCCTTCCGGGGTCCGGAACTCGGCCAGTTGAAAGATGTCGTCGTCCTGCAGTTCCGGGAGATCGACGAGCGAGAAAAGAAGGCCCGTACTGCCGCAGCCAGATTGGAAGTGGACCTCCTGCGCCGCTTCATGGAGTTGAAACATGAATGAAGAACATCTGACCCCGATAGAAAGGCTCCGCAGGCAGGCCGAAGACTTCACGAAAAAGGTCAGCGCCAAGGAGGCAAGAAAAATCAAAGGGAAATTCCAGAAGGACGAGGGCATCTGGTTCGGTCTGGGCGTCGTCGGTATCGTGGGTTGGTCCGTCGTCATCCCTACTCTGATCGGAACGGCCATCGGGCTCTGGATCGACGGTGCCTGGCCGAGCCGGTTTTCCTGGACTCTGATGCTGTTGATCCTGGGGGTGGCTTTGGGATGCCTCAACGCCTGGTACTGGGTGAATAAGGCTCGGGAGACCATCATCAAAGATTGAGAGACCGATTAAAACAAGGTTATTCGCCGGCAATTTTCCCCGACGAATGACTGAATGAAAGGATCAACCCATGGTTTCCGCCATAACACTTCTCGTTCCATTTATCTTTGGGAGCCTGATCGGTCTGCTCTACTTCTCGGGACTCTGGCAGACGGTGCAGCGGCTTCCCGACGCGCGAAATCCCATTCGGATCCTTTTGTACAGTTATATAGGGCGGATGACCCTGACATTAGGGGGATTTTACGTCATCATGGACGGCGCCTGGGAACGGCTGGCGGCAGCCATGATGGGATTTTTAATCCTTCGGGCCTTTCTCGTCAGACGTTTCGGGCGGATTCCCGGCCCTTCTCCTAAAGGAGCGGTATTATGGAAGTCGTAGCCATTAACCAGATTAGTCCCGACCAGGTGATCCTCTTCTCGTGGTGGTTCGTCACCATCAGTGCCACCCTGGCTTATACATGGTTGGTCATGGGAGTCTTGGTCATCGGATCCATACTTATTACCGGGAACTTGTCATCAAACCCGACCATGACCCGGTGGCAGAGTGTGCTGGAAGTCCTCGTCGAAACGATCCGCTCGGAGATCCGGGATGTCGTCAAGGATGGTGTGGATACCTATTTTCCCTTTATCGGCACCCTCTTTCTGTTCATCCTGTTCTCCAACGTTTTCACCTTCATTCCGGGATACGTCGCCCCCACATCATCCCTCACGACCACGGCGGCCCTGGCGATCCTGGTCTTTTTTGCCGTCCCGTTCTATGGGATCTCCAAGCAGGGAATCCTTGAATATCTCAAGGAATATTTTCGCCCGACCTTTATCTTCTTCCCCTTTCATGTCATGGGCGAACTTTCCCGGACCCTGGCCTTGGCCGTCCGGCTTTTTGGCAATCTCATGAGCCATGAGAAGGTCATTGCCATCCTGCTTGCCGTCACGCCCCTGTTCTTCCCGGTGGTCATGCAGGTCCTCGGCCTTCTCATCGGCATCATCCAGGCCTATATTTTCGCGGTATTGACTATAGTTTACATTGCGTCTGCCACGCAGTCGCATGAAGAAGCGGAACATAAACCCAGGGAACCTAATTCAACAAACCATTAAGAGCCTACAAAGAAAAGGAGGACATAACAAATGGACAGCGTGAGCATTGTTGCGATGGCATCTATTATTACGGCGGGTATCTGTATGGGGATTGGCGCCATCGGACCCGGGCTTGGACAGGGCCGGGCGGTGCAGGGCGCCCTGAATTCGATCGCCCAGCAGCCTGATGAGCGGAACTCTCTGACGAGGACCCTTTTTGTGGGTCTCGCCATGATTGAATCCATCGCCATCTACTGCTTTGTTATCTCCATGATCCTGGTGTTCGCCAATCCGTTCTGGGCCTACGTCATCAAGAAAGCGGGGGGATAATCCATGCATATCGACTGGTTCGTCTTTTTCTCCCAGATCGTCAATTTCCTGATCCTCCTGTTTCTCCTGAAGAAATTCCTCTACGGGCGGATCATTAGGGCCATAGATGCCCGGAAAGCGAAGATCGGCGCCCTCTTTGCGGAGGCCGAGCAATCCCGCCAGGATGCCCGGACGGCGGCAGAGGACTGCGAGAGGAAGCGCCAGGACCTGGAGGAACGCTATGAGCAATCGCTTAATGAAGCCCGTAAAGAGGCCGAAACATACCGGGAACGACTGATGGAGAAGGCCCGCGAGGAGGTCGATTACCTCAAGGTGCGATGGACGGAGGCTCTAAGGGCAGAGCGGAATAACTTCCTCCATGAACTCCGGCAGCTTGCGGGACGTCAGATCTACGCTGCCACGCGACGAGTCCTCAAGGATCTGGCCGATCTCAATCTCGAGGAGCGGATCGTAGAGGTGCTCTTGGCCCGTATCGCTTCTATGGACGAAAACGAGCTGAGCAAATTCCGGGGGCCCGACCGGGAGGGAGCGACAATAACCGTGACCTGCGCCTTTGACATTCCTCCGGCGACGCAGGCGAGACTTAATGACACCCTGCATCGCTACCTGTCAGGGGATATGGACGTGGCCTATGTGCGATCGGATGACATCCTTTCCGGTTGCGAATTGCGGTCGGACGGACACAAGATATCGTGGAGCATGAAGGATTACCTCGACACTATTGAGGAGCGCTTCAACTCCGCCCTCTATGAGGAAGCGCAGGAGCGGACATAGGGCCCTTAAGATTCGATGAAGGGAAACTCAGCAGGGGGAATTTTACGTAAACGGAACTGGCAGGGTGGATAAAGAGGAACGCATCCACCAATTGCCGTCAAGGAGATAAAGACCATGAAGGATATTGCATCGGAAAAGGGGGAGTTGAAGGCGTTTCTGGACGGCGCCTTCCGAACCATGGATAACGTCCTTTCCCAGCACGAAGCGGAACTGCGGGACCGCGAGGTGGGCATCGTCAACTACGTCGGTTACGGGATCGTCCGGGTCAGCGGCCTGCCGAACATCCGGGCCGACGAGGTCGTTCTCTTTCCCGGCAATCTTCAGGGACTGGTCTTCAATATCGATCCGGAGGAGATCGGGGTCATTCTCCTGGGTCCCAGTGAGCACCTGGGGGCCGGGGATGAGGTGAGGCGCACCGACAGGATTCTCGACGTCCCAGTCGGGGAAGCCCTCATTGGCCGCGTGGTTGACGCCTTGGGACGTCCCCTGGACGACCGGGGGGAAATCCGGTCGGTAAAGCGGTTGGCGGTGGAACGGGAGGCCCCGCCGGTAATGGCCCGGGACCCCGTCACGGTTCCCCTCCAGACGGGCATCAAGGTAATCGACGCCCTCTTTCCGATTGGTCAGGGACAGCGGGAACTTATCGTCGGTGACCGCCAGACGGGAAAAACAGCCATCGCCATCGACACCATCATCAACCAGGCAGACAAGAACGTCCTCTGTATCTACTGCACCATTGGGAAAAAGGCCTCCGACGTGGCCAAACTAATCGCTGACCTGAAACAGTACAAAACCATGAGCTATGTGACCGTCGTGGTTGCTACCGGAGACGAGCCCCCGGGGCTCCAGTTCATTGCCCCCTACGCCGCCACTTCCATGGCTGAATATTTCATGTCCACAGGGCGTGATGTCCTGATCATCTACGATGACCTTACGTATCATGCCCGGGCCTACCGGGAGCTGTCCCTGCTGCTCCGGCGCCCGCCGGGCCGCGAGGCCTTCCCCGGGGACATCTTCTACATCCATTCCCGGCTCCTGGAACGATCAACTCACCTCCGGAAAGAACACGGCGGCGGCTCCCTGACGTCCCTGCCCATCGTGGAGACCGAGGCTCAGGATATCTCTGGTTACATCCCGACCAACCTGATCTCCATCACCGACGGGCAGCTATATCTATCGCCAAGACTTTTCCAGAAGGGCATCCTGCCTGCTGTTGATGTCGGCAAATCCGTTTCCCGCGTGGGCGGCAAGGCCCAGCTTCCGGCCTACCGGGCCGTGGCGGGGGATGTGCGGATTTCCTATTCCCAGTTCGAGGAACTGGAGACCTTTTCCCGCTTCGGCACCCGTCTCGACGAGGCAACTAGGAAGGTTCTCGATCGGGGCTGGCGGGTCCGGGAGATCCTGAAACAGCCCCAGTATCAGCCCATCCCCGTAGCGGAGCAGGTCGCGGCTTTGCTGGCCGTCACATCGGGGAGTTATGACGGCGTTGCCGTGGAAAAGATCCGGGACGCTGAAACAGACCTCCGTAGAAACGTGGCAGAAAAGCACGGCGATTTGAATGCCCGGATCAGTGCGGGTGAAAAACTCGGGTCTACGGACCGGGACATCCTCATCCGTGTGGCTGCAGAAACAGCGACATCGTATGGAAAGGAGCCGGAAAGTGCTGACCGCTGAAGCCCTGAAGCGAAAAATCCAGAGCGCCCAAGATCTCCTGGGCGTCGTGAAGACGATGAAGGCCCTGGCCGCCGTGAGTATTCGCCAGTATCAGCGGGCCGTCGAGTCCTTGAGTGAGTATAACCGGACCGTCGAAATGGGCTTGCAGATCGTCCTGAAAAAAAGCCAGGGCGCCTTTGCGCCCTCCGGCGGACGGATAACCCGTCTCGGGGCCATTATTTTCGGAACTGATCAGGGTCTCTGCGGCCAGTTCAACAACATCGTTGTCCATCATGCCCTGAAAGAAATGGACAAGACGGGTGTCAGAAAAGAAGACCGGGTCGTGATTGCCATCGGGCTCCGGACGGCCGATATCCTGGAGGACACGGGACAGAAGGTTTTTGAAACCCTCGCCACCCCGGGGTCCACGTCGGGAATCACACCCATGGTGCAGGATATTACCCTGCTCCTGGAGAACTGGCGGTTCAAGAGTCAGGTGGAGCATATGCATCTTTACTACAATGAATACATATCCGGGGCCACTTACACTCCCCGCCTGCTGAAGCTGCTTCCCGTGGACAGGACCTGGCTACTGAATCTTCAGAGACAGAAATGGGAGTCCCGGACCCTTCCCCTGTTCACCATGGAATGGGAGCAAATCTTCCGGTCCATGATCCGGGAATACCTGTTCGTTTCCATCTACAAGGCCTTCGCCAATTCGCTGGCCAGTGAAAACGCCAGCCGGCTGGCGGCCATGCAAAACGCGGAGAAGAATATTGAGGAACGTCTGGAAGAGCTC
>JALNVY010000035.1 GCA_023231165.1 Syntrophales bacterium
GATGTCAACTTATTGCAGGTGGATCTTCAGCAACCCCGGAAGTATCTGGATCCGGTGGCCCTTAATGAACTGGCCGCCTCCATTCAGAAACACGGCGTCCTGCAACCGATCCTGTTTCGCCAGGAAGAATTGACCCTCTTTGTCGTCGCCGGCGAGCGCCGCCTCGCGGCGTCGAAACAGGCCGGCCTCACCACGATCCCCGGCCTTTATGTCGAGGGAAAACACCGGGAAATTTCCCTGGTCGAAAACATCCTCCGGGAAAACCTGACCCCCGTGGAGGAGGCGGAGGGCATGAAGCTGCTCATGGCCGAGGCGGGCTACAACCAGTACCAACTCGCCGACATGCTCGGCAAGACCCAGTCCTCCGTCTCCAAGATCCTGACGATTAACGACCTTCCCGAGGACATCCTGAGCCAGGTGCGTTCGAACCCGAACATCCCCAAAACGATGCTTATGGACGCCGCCGGCGCCAAGACGGAAAAGGGCATGCGCAGCGTCTTCGAGCGCTACATGGCGCAGGAGGCCAAAAAAAGCGCCGCCCCGACCCCGGCCAAACCCAGAGTTCCCAAGGAAACAGCCATTATCAACCAGGCGGTCGCCTTCAATGACAAGCTTGCAAATCTGCCACTTGAAAGCTGGAAAGAGGAAAACCGGCAGGAACTGGCGGTGGCGCTCGGGAACATCCGGCAGACGGCAACAAGTCTCCTCCAGACCCTCGGCATTGCGCAATAAAAGGATAAATGGGGACTGTTCTATTCTTCCCGGCGGGATGACTAAAGAGGTGCGGAAAATATTCCGGAACCACTTTTTTCGGGGGGCATCAAAACAACATTTTTTCGAACTTTCGTCAATTTATCAATATAAACATGTATTTAACTTTGATGAATTATTCATCTTTCTTCGGGGGGGCAAAAAATTCATGTCTGCAAAGGTCATCTACGAGCGTTTTCTGTGGTTTCATACCCAGGTAAAGCAGGGGAATTTTCCCAGTACGACATCCTTGGCGGCACACTTTGAAATCTCACCCAAGACCGCCCAGCGGGACATCGAGTTCATGCGCAACCGCCTCTACGCGCCCCTGCAATACGATCCGTCCCACCGGGGCTACCGCTACGAAGACGACTCCTATCAACTTCCCGGTCTCTGGCTGAAAGAAAGCGAGGTGGTGTCCCTCCTCGTGTCGGCCCGCCTCGCCGCCACCATTCCCGACGGTGCCCTGAAGTCCTCGCTCCAGAAGTTTCTGAATCAGATCTTTAGCCTCCACACCCTCTCTACAACCCTTTCCCTGGAGCAATTGCACCGGAAGGTTTCCGTCAAAAACATCGAATATTACCGCACGGATGAGAAGGTCTATCATCAGATCCTCGACGCCCTCCTCCACAACCGCCCGTTACGGATCGAATATTACTCCCCCCATACCGGCGCGCAAACCCGGCGCGATATTCTGCCCCTCCATCTCCTGGCCTATATGGGGACGTGGCATCTGATCGCCCATTGCCAGATGCGCAACGAACTGCGGGACTTCGCCCTATCGCGCATTCGCGGTATTGAACCGTCGTCCTGCGCCATATCCGTTGCCGATGACCGTCGCTCCCTCACGGAATATCTCCGGGAACATTTCGGCATCCTGCGCGGTGCAGCCATTAACGAGGTGACCATCCGCTTCGCCCCAGCCATTGCCCCCTGGATACAAGAGCAGGTGTGGCATCCCCGCCAGCAAATCGCCTGCGAAACCGACGGCGCAGTCATCCTGAGCTTCCCCGCGTCCGACCTGCGGGAAGTAAAACGGGAGGTCCTCAGGTACGGCGCCCAGGCGGAAGTGATCGCCCCCCCGGCCCTCAGAAACGAAATCGCCGCCGAAATAAAAAAAATGCAAAATATTTATCTGGTAGGACACTCTATGGGAGACCAGGTGTGATAAAGTTACATCCACGCCATCGCTTCGTCGTCATCGATGTCGAAACAACGGGCCTGTCGCCGCGATACGGCGACCGGGTAATTGAAATTGGCGCCTTAGCCATAGAAAACGGTACCGTCATGGAAGAATACAGCACCCTGATCGACACGAAGCGTGCAATCAACCGGAATGCCCGGCAGGTGCACGGCATTACCCGGGAAATGCTAATAGGAAAACCGAAGCCCGAAGAAATAATGCCTGAATTTGAAAAATTCATCCGAAACAGCATTCTTATCGCCCACAACGCCAGATTCGACATGGGATTTATCCGCCACGAGTTTCACCGGCAAAAGCTCCCTTTCAATTACCAATACATCTGCACCCTGGAAATGAGCCAAGAGCGCCTCCCCCACCTGCCGAACCACAAGCTGGACACCGTCTACCGACACCTGATGGGAGCTACCGGGGACATTCTAAAACAACAACACCGCGCCCTTGCCGACTCCCGCATGGTCGCCGCCGTCTGGCTAGCGATGGAGGGAAAGTGAACGCACTGCCGACATATTTCAAATACTGGGGAAAAGCTGAGAAGGAAGGCAACAACTACCATCTATTGGTCTACCATTGCCTGGATGTGGCAGCCATTGGATATGAGACGATAACGGGAAACGCTTATTTTCGTGATAAGCTTTTAAAACTTACAGGGCTTGATGAAGAAACCTGTCTTTCTTGGATGATTTCTTTCCTGTCCCTCCATGACGTTGGCAAATTTACGGAAAGCTTTCAAGGTTTGCGTCAGGATTTACTTCAACAGCTTCAAGACAAAGAATCCCAATGCCACTACATCCGACATGATCGACTGGGTTATCTTCTTTGGGAACAGAAACTTTGCAACAGAGAGAGCATGCAATCCTGGTTTGGCCTTCAGGTGAATGAAACAAATTATGGCAAGTGGAACAGAGCGTTGCTCTGGTTCGCCAGGCCTATGATCGGACATCATGGCGAGCCGCCCAGGAAGGAAGGCCCCAACGGCATTCAATTACGACTTGAAAATTATTGTTGTGACCAAGATGTGAAGGCAGCCAATAGTTTCATGGATGACGTTGTCAATATGCTGCGGGAAGATATGCCGTCACTGAAACCGCCTGACTATTCTAAACAACTTAAGGCGCAATGGGCGATGGCCTCTTGGTTTCTGGCAGGCTTTACCGTGCTTTGCGATTGGATTGGTTCGAACAACCAGTGGTTCCCATATTGTGATGTGCGGAAACCTCTCGGCGAGTACTGGAAAACACAAGCCATTCCTCAAGCTAAACGAGCTATCAAGGAATCAGGCATCAGCATGAATTTGCAGTCTCTGAACGAAATCAGCTTCAGCAAGTTATTCCAGAATCTGCCCAAACCTACGCCCTTGCAAGCATTCGTTGCCGAATGCGCCGTCGATACGTTGCCACAGCTCTTTATCCTCGAGGATGTAACAGGTTCCGGAAAAACCGAGGCCGCTTTATTTCTTTCCCGGCGACTCATGGCGAAGGGAGCGGGTAATGGAATCTTTATCGCCCTTCCGACTATGGCCACATCCAATGCCATGTACGCAAGGCTGGAGACAGTCTATCGACGTTTGTTTCAGAGCGATTTCAACCCGTCCCTTGTTTTGGCTCATGGAGCGCGACACTTATCAACCACTTTTATGCAGTCGATCACAGTTCCAGAACGGCAATACCACCGAGAAACATATGGAACAGAGGATGAAACGGCTACAGCCCAGTGCAGCGCCTGGCTGGCGGATAACCGTAAAAAGGCGTTGCTGGCCGACGTGGGCATTGGGACGCTCGACCAGGCGTTATTAGCGATTTTGCCATCCCGGTTTCAATCCCTCAGGCTTTTGGGGTTATGCGGGAATATTCTCATTGTGGACGAGGTTCATGCCTATGATCCCTACATGAACCGGTTGCTGCAAACTCTTCTGACCTTTCATGCTCGTTTCGGCGGGAGCGCCATTCTCCTGTCGGCGACACTGCCCCATCATGTCCGTCAACAAATGATCACAAGTTTTGCCAAAGGTTTAGAGATAGAACAAACGCCGCATGTCTCTTCGACCAGCTATCCTCTCGCCACGACGGTAACCCGGACCGGCACCGTTATCGAAACGCCCATTGAGGCGACTTGCCATAGGCAGACCAACATAAAAGTCCGGATTGTTTCCGAGCAAGGTGAGATTGAACGATTGATTTTAAAGGCTGCCCAGGAAGGGAAATGCGTTTGCTGGATACGAAACACCGTGCATGATGTTCTCCAGGGTTACAACAGCCTTAAAGATCGTGTCGCAACGGAAAACTTGATCCTCTTTCATGCCCGCTTCGCCATGGGTGATCGTTTGGATATAGAAAAGTATGTATGCTCAACCTTCGGCAAGGAAAGCGGTGAAACCGACCGAAGCGGAAAGATCCTGGTAGCCACTCAAGTCGTGGAGCAATCTCTTGATCTTGATTTTGATCTGCTCATTTCCGATCTTGCGCCCATGGACTTGCTTATCCAAAGATCTGGCCGGTTACACCGGCATCTCCGCGATGCGCGGGGTAATCCGTTGCTGAACGACATGGGGAAAGATATACGGGAACTACCATGTTTCGTCATCCATTCCCCTACCCCGTCTGACGAAGCGGACGGTGATTGGTTCAAGAAGGCTTTCCCGAAAGCCTCCTATGTCTATCCCAGTCATGGTTGCCTCTGGCTAACCGCCAGACTCTTGCAGGATAAAGGGATATTGCGGATACCCGATGACGCCCGCGAACTGATCGAGGCTGCATTTACAGAAGAAGCGGATAAAAGGATACCGCCCAGCCTGCGACAGCGTGATTTTGAGGCGGAAGGCGAAATGATGCGAGATACCTCCCTCGCTCATATCAATATACTCAAGATTGAAGAGGGATACGCTGCAACGGCAAACCAGTGGCGGGAAGACATGCGGACTCCTACAAGACTCGGAGATACGGAAACAACCGTGCGTTTGGCCCGTTGGGACGGTAAGAGGCTTACGCCGTGGTATGATGCCGCGGCGTTTCCCTGGGACATGAGCCAGGTGAACATCCGCGCAGCCAAAGTCTCCTCCGAAGTTGTTCAGAAAGATCCGAACCTGGCAAAGGCCATCGAAAATTTAAAAGCCGGATTACCGGATAAGGGGAAATGGAGCCTGCTGGTTGCGGTCTCACCCATAGGAGATGGAACGTGGCGGGGTGAGGCGCAAGACAGAAACGGTAGATCTATAATTTTGACCTACAGCCCTGAAACCGGCCTTCAGGTTTCGCGAAAGGAGTGAAAAGGAATGCAATTTAATCTCATTGATGAAAGGTGGATACCGGTCCGTCGCCGTGACGGCAGTTCGGATAAGATTGCGCCGCATGAAGTAACAAAAGGCTTCGACGATAATCCGATCGTGTCTCTTGATGCGCCCAGGCCGGATTTCAACGGTGCGCTCATCCAGTTTCTCATTGGTCTGGTTCAGACAACGGCGGCTCCTGATGACGAAGATGATTGGGAGGAATTGCTTATCGCGCCTCCCTCGCCGGAATCTTTGCTTGAACGGTTCATGACCGTTCGCGACGCCTTTAATCTTGGAGGCGACGGGCCAAGGTTCATGCAGGATTTTGAAGAAATATCTACTAAGGATAGCTCTATTGAAGGCTTGCTGATTGAATCACCCGGCGCCCATACAACAGAACTAAACATTGATCACTTTATAAAACGTAACACCGTTTCGAGGATGTGCCACTGTTGTTGCGCTACGGCACTCTTTGGTTTTCAAACAAATTCACCTGCCGGGGGACCGGGCTATATGACTTCACTGCGAGGCGGTGGACCTCTTTCAACGCTTGTCCTGGGCGACAGTAGCTATGATTCTCTTTGGCAGTTTTTGTTTCTGAATGTTCTTGAAAAGAGAAAATTTGAAAATATGTGTGGCAATCCCACGCTTACCGAAAAGAAACATATGTTTCCATGGATGGGTGAAACAAGGACAGGCAGGCGCAAAAAAGGCCATCAATTTACGGGTGGTTACACAACGCCAGAGGAAGTTCACCCAGCAACCATGTACTGGGCGATGCCTCGCAGGATCAGGCTGAATCTCGACAATCGGACATCAAGTATTTGTGACATATGCGGCGCTCTTTCTGACAGGATTATCGATTCATATAAAGAAATTCCCGGTGGCGCCAGCTATGGGGGTGCATGGCTGCATCCGTTGACGCCATATTACGAGAAAACAACTAAGGGGGAAACAAACATCCTGCCCGTCCATGCACAACCGGGCGGGATTAGCTACCGCCATTGGCTTGGCCTGGTTTTACATGATTCAAGGGATAACAAAACACCGGCACGCGTTGTTCACGAGTTCATCAACAACCGTCAAAGAAATGATTGTCAATTCCGCCTGTGGGCTTTCGGCTATGACATGGACAAGATGAAGGCCCGTTGCTGGTACGAATCAACCATGCCACTTCTCAATATAGATCATGTAATTCGTCAAACCTTTGAGAACTGTGTGGCAGGAATGGTCAGGGCAGCATCCGAGATTGCCATGAATACAAGGAGTGCTGTGAAAAAAGCTTGGTTTAAGAGGCCAGGAGATGTCAGAGGGGACGTCAGTTTTGTGGATAATACCTTCTGGCAGGCAACGGAGTCAGTCTTCTACGATATACTTCATGACTTAAAAAGTGATCTTGGAGCTGGCGGCTTGGGAATTAAAGCTGGCATGGTATGGCACAAAGAACTTTGTAATCAAGCGTTGAAACTATTTGATTTGCACGCATGGAATGGACCCGTTGAAGATGAAGATCCTAAACGGATAGTCGATGCACGCAAGAAGTTACAGCAGTACAACTACGGCAATAAAATCAAGGAACTCTTAGGGTTGCCGTTTGACAAGAAGTCTACGGATGAAAAGAAACCAATCGCTCGACAGAAAAAATCTTGAACGCTGATGTTCAAAGAAAGGAGATTGCATGAATTTACTCAGATTTGACAGGGAGTCCCTGGAAACCGAAGCCCTTAAAGCATGGTTGCGATGGTTGGATGAAAACCGGGGAGAGCGAGCCATTCTGCGCCGGTGTGGAACGCTGACAGACGTGGTGTTTTCCCCGGCCTATCATCGACTGCGGTCAGCAGTTAGCCGCTTCGGTTTCGTTGACGATGATGGCCTCGCATTGGTGGCTGGTCTGGCAGCGAGGATTAAGGAGAATATCGGCAGCGGAAGAATTGCCGAACAGATGGCAACTGCAAAATCAGGCGGCGACACCAAGGCCAGGGTCAGTGGTCTGCGCTTTCGCAGACTTCTGAAAGTGAAGGAACGAGATGATCTCTTCAGCACCATGACCCGCGTTATTGCCCTCCTTGGTGGAAGTGTCAATATGCAGAGTCTGGCGCAAGGCGTTTATTTCTGGAACGATAAAACCCGTAAGCAGTGGGCCTTCGACTACTATTCAAAAGCGCCGGGCGAGGTATGACCGTGCGTGTGGACGTTATCAATTCAAAAACTTCATGAAAGGAGAATCGAAAACATGAGTACTTTTATTCAACTACACCTGCTGACGTCATATCCCCCTTCCAATTTGAACCGTGATGATCTGGGCCGTCCCAAGACTGCCGTGATGGGAGGTAAAACCCGTCTTCGGGTATCATCCCAAAGTCTCAAGCGGGCATGGCGGACATCGGACCTTTTCGAATCTGCACTTGGAGGGCATATTGGCAAACGCACAAAGAAAATGGGAATAGAAATCTACAAAAAGCTCTGTGAGAAAGGAGTCACAGAAAACAAGGCTAAGGAATTTGCCAAGAAAATTGTTGAATTTTTTGGTGCAACAGAGAGTGCGGATAAAGACAAGCCACTTAAAGATCTCGAATCATCGCAACTTGTTCATTATAACCAATCCGAGATTAACGCACTTCATGTACTAGCAGATAAAATTGCCAGAGAAGATAAACTCGACATGGAAGAATTAAAAAAACTTGTTACTAAGCGGTATGATGTTGATATCGCTATGTTCGGGAGAATGCTTACAGGTAAAGAGGTGGTAAAGGTGACTGGCGATCCTGAGGCGGCCGTACAGGTGGCCCATGCCATTACCGTGCATGAGGTGGCTGTAGAGGATGATTACTTTACCGCTGTCGATGATCTGAACATGGGTGAGGAGGATATGGGGGCCGCTCATATCGGAGAGACGGAGTTTGGCGCTGGTGTTTTCTATCTCTACCTCTGCATCAATCGAAACCTGCTGATTGAAAACCTGGGAGGCGACAAAGAGCTTGCCGACAAGGCACTTGCAGCTCTGGTTGGGGCAGCAGCCAAAGTAGCGCCAACCGGTAAACAGAACAGCTTTGCCTCTCGTGCCCGCACCTCTTACATGCTGGCAGAGAAGGGCAACGATCAGCCCCGCTCTCTCGCAGTTGCTTTCCTGAAACCTGTGAAAGGGGAAGACATGCTTGAAATTGCGGTCAAAGAACTAGAAAAACGCCGCGATAATTTCGACAAGGTCTACGGCCCTTGTGCAGAAGGCTTCAGGACCATCAATGCCGAAACCGGCGATGGAAAACTGACCGATATTATAAAATATGTGACGGAGTGAGCCATGACTGACTACCTTGTGTTTCGCCTTTACGGCCCGATGGCTGCCTGGGGGGACATTGCCGTGGGAGAGTATCGTCCCAGCTTTTCCCATCCATCCAAGTCAGCCGTTATCGGGCTTCTTGCCGCAGCCTTAGGCATCCGCCGCAATGAGGAAGAACGTCAGAAAGACTTGGCTGATTCCTGCTCATACGCCGTCCGGGTGGATGCTATGGGAAGCCTGCTGCGAGATTATCACACAGTGCAGGTGCCATCCTCCGGCACCGGTCGAAATCGGAGAATTTATCGTACAAGACGCGCCGAATTGGCGGAAACTGGACTCAACACCATCCTTTCCAGCCGCGACTACCGGTGTGATGCCGCCTACACGATGGCAATCAGTTTCAGTAGCGGCGCTCCATATAGCGCACAACAGTTTGCTTCAGCCCTGAACAGACCTGTCTTTGTGCTCTACCTTGGGCGGAAGTCCTGCCCATTGGCTTTGCCACTTTCTCCAAGAATAGTCCATGCTGAAACAGTCAAAGAAGCACTTGCAGAAGCAATGGCGGCAGATGAACTATCAATCCTGATGCAGGCTGAATCATACGTCGTCTATTGGGAAAGTGAAGATGGTGGATATGAGCGGGAACAGGTCATTACACGCCGTGATATGCCGCGCAGCCGCGCCCGCTGGCAGTTTACTGAACGCAAAGAGAACCTTGCCACGGTAAGCAGAGAGGAGGATTAGACCATGTATTTCACCTTGGTAAAATTGCGGGGGAGCCTGTTGCCGCATGACATTGCAGGCCTCAATGGGGGGGATAGCTATAGCTTTCATAAACTATTATGGAATCTGTTCAGTGACGGACCGGACCGGAGGCGGGATTTTCTCTACCGCTTTGAGGCGATCAAAGGATCCCCAACTTTTTACACCGTTTCCGAGCGGGAACCGGTCGATTCAGGGAACATATGGGACATCCACCCGAAGCGCTATGACCCGAAACTCAAAAAAGGCGATCTCTTGTCATTCATGGTGCGGGTCAATCCGATCAGGAGCAAACGAGACGAAAATGGCCGCCAGCAGCGCCATGATGTGGTGATGGAAGCAAAAAACAAAATCGGATTCAAAACCTTACCAGCCGACCAACGTCCCCCTGTCGCAACCCTTATACAGGACGTCGGAATTGATTGGCTTAGGGCTCGTGAAACAGAATACGGCTTCTCATTTGAAGACACAAGCGTAAGGGTTGACGGCTATTTTCAGCACAAGTTGTTCAAGGGCAAGGGTTCCCGGCCCATTACCTTCAGCACGCTGGATTTCAACGGTATACTTTCTGTCAACGATCCTGCCACGTTTGTTGAAAAATGTCTGTTTAAAGGCATCGGCCCCGCCAAAGGTTTTGGCTGTGGCCTCATGCTCGTAAAAAGGATTTAGAAAATCTTGGAAAAAATATTAGAACAGCAAAATGTTAAGGAGGGGTATCATGGAAACAAAAATCGCCCTCTTCCGAGGAAAAGGAATAAGAAAGACCATTCACAAAAATGAATGGTGGTTTTCGATTGTTGATGTGTGCGCTATTCTGACGGAAAGCGCCGATGCAGGTGCCTATTGGAGGAAATTGAAACAAAGGCTAAGAGAGGAAGGAAGTGAAGTCGTGACATTTTGTCACGGGTTGAAATTAACCGCACCGGATGGAAAGATGCGGGAAACCGATTGCGCCAACACGGAAGGCATCTTCCGCATCATCCAGTCCATCCCCTCCCCCAAGGCCGAGCCCTTCAAACGCTGGCTGGCGAAGGTCGGTTATGAGCGGGTGCAGGAAATCGAAGATCCGGAGCTGGCCACGAAGCGAACGCGGGCGATCTACAAGGCCAAAGGATACTCCGACGCCTGGATCGAGAAACGGATGCGCGGGATCGCCGTCCGGGAAGAACTTACGGACGAATGGAAGAATCGGGATGTGAAGGAGGAGAAGGAATATGCAATCCTCACGGCGGAGATTGCCAAGGCGGCATTCGGCGTTACCCCCGGTGAACATAAGGATTTGAAGGGGCTGAAACGGGAAAACCTGCGGGACCACATGACCGACCTGGAGCTGATTTTCTCGATGCTCGGCGAGGCGGCGACTACGGAAATCACGAGGGTTGACGATGCCCAGGGATTCGATGAGAGCAAGACGGCCGCGCGGAAAGGCGGCGAGGTAGCCGGTGTAGCCCGAAAAGACCTGGAAAAGAAAACCGGCAAGCGCGTCGTCTCACCGGAAAATTATTTGGACGAACCGGAGAGCAGAAAAAGATTGGAGAGGAAATGACAGAACCGATTCTTCCACCCCTGAAACCCATTCCCATCAAGGATCGAGTTTCTGTTCTTTTTATCGGGAAAGGAAATCTGGATGTTCTCGATGGGGCTTTTGTCGTTGTGGACAAGACCGGCGTTCGCACCCATATACCTGTGGGCGGTGTGGCGTGCCTCATGCTGGAGCCGGGAACGCGGGTTTCCCACATGGCCGTCATGCTGGCGGCGCGGGTCGGATGCCTGCTCGTATGGGTAGGGGATGGCGGCGTCAGGCTTTATGCTGCCGGACAGCCGGGGGGTGCGCGGGCGGATCGACTATTGTATCAGGCTAAACTTGCTTTGGATGACACGGCGCGCCTAAAGGTTGTCCGCAAGATGTACGCCATGCGATTCAAGGAAGAGCCGCCGGAAAGGCGAAGCGTGGAGCAATTGCGCGGCATTGAAGGCGTCCGGGTGCGAAAGATGTACGAACTGCTGGCAAGGCAGTACGGGGTGACATGGAAAAGTCGCAATTATGACTATACCGAATGGGAAAGCGGCGATATCCCGAACCGCTGCCTGAGTTCGGCGACGTCCTGTCTCTATGGGATCTGCGAGGCGGCGATTCTGGCGGCGGGATACGCCCCGGCAATCGGCTTTATCCATACAGGAAAGCCGCAATCATTTGTCTACGATATCGCGGACATTTTCAAATTCGAGACAGTCGTGCCCATGGCGTTTCGCATCGCAGCCAAGAACCCGACACAACCGGAGCGGGAGGTCCGGATGGCATGTCGAGACGCTTTTCGTCAGGCCCGGGTGCTGCGTCGGATTATCCCGACGATCGAAGAAGTCTTAGCAGCGGGGGAAATGACGGCGCCAAAACCCCATGAAGAGGCGGTTGAAATGGCCATCCCAAACAAGGAGGGTATCGGCGATGCTGGTCACCGTGGTTGAAAACGCACCACCGCGCCTGAGAGGAAGACTGGCGATATGGTTGCTGGAAGTTCGGGCAGGAGTTTATGTGGGAAAGGTTTCCCGGCGCGTCCGGGAAATGATTTGGGAACAGATCGAAAAAGGAATTGAAGACGGTAATGCCATCATGGCGTGGAGCACCAACACCGAATCGGGATTTGATTTCATGACCTTGGGGGCAAACCGGCGCATTCCAGTGCAAATGGATGGCATTCAACTTGTTTCTTTCTTGCCGGAAAATGACACGCAGACTGGGCTGGAGAATTGAATTTAGGTTGCTTATTTTTGGTAGATTGCTGCTCATTGAAAATTGAATAGGAAATCATAGGGATAGAAGAAGTGCGTTCCCCACAGACGTGGGGATGAACCGACTACCCCGCCGCCCGCTGCCCTGCAGGACGAGCGTTCCCCACAGACGTGGGGATGAACCGTGAGGGCGTTCTGTCTCCCTTGGCATATTGGGGCGTTCCCCACAGACGTGGGGATGAACCGTCGTGACTTTGTTCTTTAGATTAGCTTCTTTTGCGTTCCCCACAGACGTGGGGATGAACCGATCATCATTCGTAAAGAATTTGTTCAAGAATAGCGTTCCCCACAGACGTGGGGATGAACCGTCACACGCACTGGCTTGACTTACATCTTGGAAGCGTTCCCCACAGACGTGGGGATGAACCGTCTCCCCCCTGTTGATAACTCGCCCCCCGATCGCGTTCCCCACAGACGTGGGGATGAACCGAAAGTTTTGTCCCGGCGAAAGGTGCAAGAATGGCGTTCCCCACAGACGTGGGGATGAACCTGGTCTATCAGCGATGGGATCGAGACAAAAACAGCGTTCCCCACAGACGTGGGGATGAACCGTCTCCTTTACCCGCCACGCCATGACCATTCCGGCGTTCCCCACAGACGTGGGGATGAACCGAATCAAGAAAAAGGGTCCTTCCAAACTCATCCGCGTTCCCCACAGACGTGGGGATGAACCGGGCGAATATAAAAAATGTTTATTACATGGGAAGCGTTCCCCACAGACGTGGGGATGAACCGCCTCTCTTCTATCTATCAATTCTCCATTAATAGCGTTCCCCACAGACGTGGGGATGAACCGGTTACGTTGTCAGCCATTCAGCCATTCCTCCTGCGTTCCCCACAGACGTGGGGATGAACCGTCCGTTGAGTCTCAGGGCGGAATGAAAAAGGCGCGTTCCCCACAGACGTGGGGATGAACCGGTGGGTCAATCATGATAAATTTACCGGCTGGAGCGTTCCCCACAGACGTGGGGATGAACCGTATCGGTATGATAATTAACGTTGTTAAAAAAGGCGTTCCCCACAGACGTGGGGATGAACCGCTGCCGTCAACATGGAGAACTTCGCCGGGGGCGCGTTCCCCACAGACGTGGGGATGAACCGTAGATTGCGGCGAAGAAGATCACGGCCCAGCTGCGTTCCCCACAGACGTGGGGATGAACCGGCCCTTTTCCGCCCTGCCCGTTCCTGATCCGTGCGTTCCCCACAGACGTGGGGATGAACCGTATTTTGACAATGTATGCGGAGATTATCCGCTGCGTTCCCCACAGACGTGGGGATGAACCGCATGGCGCAACTGAACGCATGATTGCGATTTGGCGTTCCCCACAGACGTGGGGATGAACCGGGCCGGGTATAGCAAGCATACGGCTCAACAAAGCGTTCCCCACAGACGTGGGGATGAACCGGCCCGCCGCGAATCCATCGGCGGCAATACCGAGCGTTCCCCACAGACGTGGGGATGAACCGTCAAATTCGTCTGCATAGTGGGAGGCCCGTTTGCGTTCCCCACAGACGTGGGGATGAACCGCGCACATGCCTCTGATGGCCTTCTGTAATGGTGCGTTCCCCACAGACGTGGGGATGAACCGCAAACGAATTGCCTCAAGGCGCTCATTCCGATGCGTTCCCCACAGACGTGGGGATGAACCGGCTTCGCGCCGCGCCCTTGTGTCTTTGATTTCGCGTTCCCCACAGACGTGGGGATGAACCGCACGCCCAGGGTGACACCCATCGCCTTTGTGAGCGTTCCCCACAGACGTGGGGATGAACCGGTATTGCGCGCCCGGTCCTTGTCGGCCCCGAGGCGTTCCCCACAGACGTGGGGATGAACCGTTTCTGGAAAGAAGCGGCCTGCCCGTAACGGCGCGTTCCCCACAGACGTGGGGATGAACCGTGACAAAGGTGCTCAACCAGGACGGGATATGAGCGTTCCCCACAGACGTGGGGATGAACCGCAGGGATCTCCCCGGCGCCGCCTTCCTCCATGGCGTTCCCCACAGACGTGGGGATGAACCGACGTGACTCCGGTTCTCGTATCAAGGACTGTCGCGTTCCCCACAGACGTGGGGATGAACCGCTCATGCTTGAAATCGTGTCCGCTATTCCCGGGCGTTCCCCACAGACGTGGGGATGAACCGTTCGTAAGGGGCGCCCGTCGTGATTGAGAGCAGCGTTCCCCACAGACGTGGGGATGAACCGTCATTGTTTTGGTGCCACTCAGGGCAAAGAAAGCGTTCCCCACAGACGTGGGGATGAACCGGCACCGTGCTCTATACGAGCAAGGGTTATCCAGCGTTCCCCACAGACGTGGGGATGAACCGCGACATAGCGATTTATACTCGAACATATGCAGGCGTTCCCCACAGACGTGGGGATGAACCGGATAATTAGCTCGCGGATCGTGTTCATGTCCCGCGTTCCCCACAGACGTGGGGATGAACCGGAGGCTCCAATGTACGCAACGAATCAAACAGTGCGTTCCCCACAGACGTGGGGATGAACCAGTTTTTCTTCCCTCATAACCTCCCCCTTACTTGCGTTCCCCACAGACGTGGGGATGAACCGACGCATAGGAATTGCCTTTATTTTGTAAGCGCCTAATTAACCGCATCTTCACAGCAACTCAGAATTATGTCAAGGATTTCTCCAAAAGATTTGAGGAGGAATACGATGACACAATGGCAGGCGAACAGGGCTGAAAAGAGGAGCTACTGGGCTGA
>JALNVY010000036.1 GCA_023231165.1 Syntrophales bacterium
AACTACTTCATATGATTCGCGATTTCTTCAATCACTTCCGGCGGCAGGGACACCTCACGATAGATCTCCTCGGCAAGGGTCGGGGTCATTTTGAGGAAATCATCTTCCCGGATCGTAATTAGCAAACCACCCATCTCTACGGCTCCGGGTGTCACGAGAACGCTGTCTTTCCCTTCCCGGTAATAGGCGTCGGGTCGATGTTTCCGGCGGGGGAAAATAAGGAGCCGCCACCGTCCTTCTTTTTTCGTACAGAAAAGATTGAGCATGGGTTCTTCCCCACTGCCCACGACCTCTTCCATCGCCCCGAGCAGCCGCTTCAGGAATGCCTCCAAAGTTTCCGGGACGCTCCCTTCCATGAACAGGGCGTTTCTCCCTAGCAGCCTCAGAACACCAAGTGATACTCCATCCCGATCCGCAAGCAGGGTAGCCCTTCCCCCTTCTTCCCAATCCTTTTCAATAGGCAACACTCCCGACGGGCAGACCTGAAAATGATGATGATCCGGGGCGGAGGCCCCACAGCGAGGACCATTGTAAAAGACCGTGAAGGCCGGTCCCAGGTCATGGGCAAGGGCAAGGAGGGAGACGATTTGTCCCTCAAGCGCCTGGGGCTCATGGTTAACATGCACGACCGTGTAATGGGGTGAAAAGATCGGGTAGGGATTGACAAGAATCAGAAAGCTTTTCCGGTAAAGGACCGCCTTCTGAGCCGCCGGCAGATGGTACTCGCAGAGAAAGCAGGGGCGTCTCCTGATCGTATCCGCGTCAAGGGCGGCAGTGGCGCTGACGGTCCGGCCCTGATTGAATTGAACTAACAGGGTGTGCGGCCCGGAAGTTATCTCCCGGAGCCAGGCCCCTTTCATATTCATATGGGCGAGGGCGAACTCCTGCCAGTTAAAAAGCTGCTGAGAAAAAAGCTCCCCGCACATGGATTCCAGGGATGTCCCTCCCGGGGCGCCGTCAAATTCGCTCCATATCCTTTCGGGCGTTAATTCATAATCCGATGTATTATTCAAGCATCACCTCTCGTCACATTTAATGAACCAGTAAAACGTTGATAAAATTGGGCATGACGGCATCGTAAAAAGATCCGCAGGCAAGGCGCGCCAATCCTGAGGAATGAGGCGTACTTGGTGTACGCCGCAGTGACGAATGATGCAGCGCAACGCAGCATCCGGACTTTTTACGATGCCGTCATTTTTTGTCTGGCCATGATCTCCAGAGTCCGGAGCCTGTCTTTGTAGGCGTCATTCCCATTCGTTCTTTCTACGGAGAGCGCGGCGTCGGTGTTTCCTTCCCAGCGCCGGCACAGGTAAAGGCTATCATAGATCCGGCTGATCCGGTAATCCCGTGATATCCTCAGGCAGACGGCGTAATCCTCTCCGTAGCTCACGTTCGGGAATCCGCCCGAGCGCCGGAGAATATCCGTCCGGAAGGCCCGGGGGGCGCCGAAACCGTTTACTCGCAAGGCGTTGTTCCGACCGTTCTCGTCCGTCCATTCCCGGTGATCCACAAGACCAGGCTGGATTTCACCTCCCTTGCCGTCCACGAGGGTATAGGACCCAATGACAGCGGCATAGCGTCCCCCATATAGAACATCTACTAGCCGTTGCAGGCTCTTCGAGTCTCCGTAGAGATCGTCGGAATCGAGCTGAACGGCGTATTTCCCGCAATGGGGGGAATAGATCGCCTCGTTCCAGCAGCCGCCGATGCCGAGATCACGCCGCTCCGGAACCAGGAGCCGGACCTGAGGATAACGTTTTGTCAGCTCCAAGACGATGGAGGTCGTAGAGTCGGTGGAATGGTTGTCCACCACAATGACATTGAAGGCAAAATCGGTCTCCTGGTCCAAGGCGCTACGGACGGCGTCGGCAATTGTTTTTTCCCGGTTCCGGACGGGGATTACGACGCTGGCCGCCACAGGATAAACCGCCCGATCAGCGGGCAATCTCCTGAATGACGGTGATAGCCAGGCCCCGAGTCTGCGCAGGTGCTCCGAAGCCACCATTTCCATCTCCTGCTGATACGCCAGATTCCGGGGATTCACGTAGGCAAAATGACTTTCCTCGTGCTGCGATCCATCGCTGTCCTTATTTTCCCCCTGCTGTTTGCTACTTCTATTAATCTCCGTAAAGGCAGAGATCGCGTAAAGGCGCTCCGGCAGATGGATAATCGGCGTCGTCAGGGAAAGCTTCAGGCGCAGGTCATACAGAGCGGCATATTTTACCACTGGCAGGGGCCCGCTGTCGGCAAGCGCCTGCCGTACAGCAAGGGTGGAGAAAAATTGTACCGGACCAAAATGAAAGTCATCCCGGATACTTCCCAACTGATAATCATTGACTGGCCGTTCCTTGCGGGCGCCGCCGGGCGTCGTTTCCTCATAGTCGCTGTAAAGCATCCCGGCCCCGGTCGTCCCGAGGACATCAACCATCCTTTCCAGGGCTCGCGAGCCAAAATCAATAACCGATTCCCCCGTAATCATAAGTAGGTAGCGAGTACTGATTTTTTTCAGGATGGCCTCCATAATCCACCCCGAAGCAAGGGTATCCCCGCGGATTGCCTGACACTTCGGCCAGACAGGCAGGGCATTGCCATCGTGAACGACCACTATCCGGGAAACAAGGGGGGAAGAGGCAAGCAGCTCGATAGTCTGATCCGCCCCGCCGTAGGAATCACGGCATAAAACAACGGTAATCATTTCAGTCTGACCCCATTACATCGTTCCGCCAGTTTCAAAAGCTGGGGCAACCGTCCGGAAGCGGCCGCCATCCTGCACAGATTCTCTATTCCTTGGGGAATGTGGCCCAGAAAGGCTTTCTTCCCTTTTTTTAATCCTAAAAACCCAAAGGCCCCTAAAGCCTGCATGAGCCGCTGGGCGGAACCATCATAAAAACTTCCCCGGAAGAAAGTCCAGTCCAGATCCAATTTCAGCAGTTCATAAGCATAGAGGAGGAGATCATCCCGTTCCTCCTCCGTAAGCGGGACATAGGGATCGCATAGCAGGGATCCCAGGTCATAGAAAAGCGACCCCCGGCGCAGGCCCTGAAAATCGATAAAGACCGGCTCGCCCCCGCAAATCATGATATTCTGGGATTGGAGATCCCGATGGACAAGGGCCGGCCCCGCCGCCAGCAACCGTCCGGCCAGGGCTTCCAGTTCATCTCGCAGGGCTGCCCCTTCCTTCTCCGCGAGACTTATCCGGTAGACGTCCCGGATAAACTGCTCCAGAAAGTAGTCGTGTTCCCAGCGGTAGAGATCCCGGTCGTATCCCTTCATTGTCCTGGGGAAACGGGGTGGCAAATTTGCAGGCTCCCCCCTCTTTCCCTTGCCCGGAGAAAATTCAGCGAAGGTATGAAGAGGGCTGATTCTTTGCAGGACCTTCCGGTACAGATCACGGCGAACCTCCCAGGGTTCGTGCCGGTACGACCAGAGATCCCGGTCCCCGAGATCTTCCATGAGGACAAAGCCCAGCTCCGGGTCATGTCCATAAACCGCCGGGACGGAAACCCCCAGCCCGGCGAGGAATGCGGCAATTCCAGCCCAATAGGCGTTCTCCTCCTGCTGACGACCATAGGCCATGAACAGGAAGCTTTTGCCATCCGGCATCGTCAGTCGATAAAAGCATCGGTCCGAGCCGCCTTTCGTAATCGCCCTGATCGCTATTCGCCCCGTCGCCTCCTCAGAAATACCGAGGATATGACGGGCATAGGCGATAAATGTATTTTCAATATGTATCATCGTGAGGGGGCTTCCGCATTGTTCAGCGCTTCGTAGATCTCAAGAGTCCCGATATCGTTCCACTGCCCGGCATCGATCACGACTCCCGCCACCGCTCCCGGCTCTTCCCGGATCATGTCTATGAACAAGGGGATGATATCCTGCTTGGCCCCTGGTTTCAGCCTTTTCAAGAGTGATTTTTCGACGATATAAACCCCCGTAAAAAGGCAAGCCTGCACCCCGGGATTTCCCAGCACCTGGCGGAAATCGCAGATAGCTCCTGCGGCGTCAAGATTCACATTCCGGGGATGACCATGATTCCGGAGAGCGAGGGTCGCCTCCTTCCCGGTACGGGAATGGTGATCCACCAGATCCGCGAGGGGGATATCAGTCAGAATATCACCATTGTAAACCATCAACGGCTCGCCGTCATCGAGAAGGCTTTCGATGTTCTTCAATCCTCCCCCTGTATCAAGGAGGTCCGGCTCATGGCGGAAAATAATCGGGACGCCGCGCCAGGCGTGCCCCGGAAAGACTTGCTGATATACCTCGGCACAGTGGTGAGTATTGACGATGAACCGCTCGATCCCGGCCTGCCGGAGATGGTCCATGGCGTATGTAATGATTGGACGACCCCGCAGGGGCAAGAGCGGTTTGGGATAGTGCTGCGTCAGCGGCATCAGGCGCGTCCCAAGACCCGCCCCAAGAATGAAGGCTGTTTTTATTCCTTTTTCCGATCCTGCCGACTTTATCATGAGGGGCTCCTTAACACACAAGCGGCGCCCCTGACCAGATCATTATTCCAATGATGGTAATTTTTCTGTCAAATTCATAGAGGAAGGTCAACAATCTTTCCAGACATTGTCCCTCTTCACCTTTGAATAATTTGTTTTTTTGATGAGAGTTTTGATTGGGCATAGTGATTCGGACTTCATGGTCTTATTACGATATTACAGAACCAAAAAAACCGGGAAAGGAAACGGAGAAAAGGCTTGACAAACATAACCGACTCCCGCATACTACCTACGTAGTAAAGAAGACCGCCACGGAGATTTCATCAGCCATCTCAAAAGAGGACGGACATGGAACAAGGGTTTGGCGACATATTTCAGGCTACGGTGGAAGCCCTCAACACCATGGGTCTGACGGTCTATGAAGCGAAGGCCTACTTGGCCCTCCTGCAGAAGCATCCCTCCCACGGTCATGAAATAAGCCGCCACTCGGGCGTCCCGGGTCCCAAGATTTACGAAACCCTGAACCGTATGATGCAAAAGGGACTGGTCGCCGTTTTAAATACGGACCCCCAGATGTATTCCCCCCTGCCTTACCATGAATTCCTCACGCGCAAAAAGAATGAGTTCAAGATCACCGAACAGATCTTAACCACCAATATCGAAAAGCTTTCCATCCCCCCCACCGACATCACCGTCTGGCAATTGACGGACCACGACGTTCTGATCGGCAAGTCACGGGAACTGATCGACGGGGCGAGGAAAACCTTATTGATGAGCCTTTGGCAGCAGCAGGGAACTCTTCTGGAAAAAAGTCTTGCCGCAGCCCAACAGCGGGGGGTTAAGATCATTTCCATCCAGTTCGGACCGGAGAGCATAGAAATCGGCAAGGTTTTTCATCATATCCAGATAGATACGGTTTACGAGCGTCATAGCGGGGAATTAACGATAGTCTTCGATGAATCCGTCGGCCTGTTCATGGCCCAACCGCCGGGCCAGGAATGGAACGGTTTCTGGACCACTAACCCCGGCGTAGTCAAACTCATGACCAACTACATCCGTCACGAAATCTATTTGAACAAGCTGATTTATCGTTTTGAAGACACTGTTAAGACCGAATACGGGAACCAGTTACAGAAATTGATCAACCTTGAAATGGATTGAGGGTCGGCTAAAAAAACGCCGGCCGATCAGGAAATCATTGTAACAGGCTATAGGAAAGGAGCTTGGCCGTCATGATGGAAAAAAGAATTATCACCGCCGCCCTGACCGGGGCCATCCACACCCCCAGCATGTCCCCCCACCTTCCCGTTACCCCGGAAAATCTCATTGAAGAGGCGGTCAAAGCCCACGAGGCCGGGGCGGCCGTCGCTCACGTCCATGTCCGGAACCCCCGGACGGGGCTTCCCTGCGCCGATCAGGACATCTTCCGTACTTTTGCCGAAGGGGTCAGGAAACGTTGCGATATGGTTGTATGCTGCACGACGGGCGGGCGTCTCGGTGAACCGGTGGAGAACCGCGTCCGGGTCGTCACCAGCCTGTCACCGGAATTGGCAACCCTCAACGCCGGTTCCCTCAATTTCGCCCTCTTCCAGATCGCCGATAACTACCAGAACTGGACTTACGACTGGGAGAAAGGGTATCTGGAAGCGACAGAGGACTTCATCTTCCCCAACACCTTCCTGACAATGCGGCAGTTCCTGGAAAAATTCGCCGCCCAGGGAACGAAACCGGAATTTGAGATCTACGACCTCGGAATGATCAATAATCTGGCCTTCCTCATCGAGAAGGGCCATGTCCGGAAACCCGTTTATCTTCAGTTTGTCATGGGCATTCTCGGCGGCATTCCCGCGACGATTGAAAACTTCGTCATTCTGTTGGAAAGCGCCCGCAAGGCTATCGGCGATTTTCAGTTCTCCGTTTGCGCCGCCGGCAAGAACCAGTTCAGCCTCTGCACAACCTCCCTGATGATGGGCGGACACGCCCGGGTCGGCCTGGAAGATAACCTCTATCTCGAAAAGGGGCAATTGGCAAAAAGCAACGCCGAGCAGGTGGCCAAGATCGTCCGCATTGCCCGGGAGTTCGGCATCGAACCGGCCACCCCGGCGGAAGCACGGCAGATCCTCGGCCTCAAGGGAATAGACAATGTTAATTTTTGACGACGCAGTAAGAAGCACCATATGCTGTGTTACGCGTCACCTTTCGTCACTGCGACGGACAACAAAGTCCGCCTCATTCCTCAGGGCTTGCGCGCCTTGCCTCTGGTGCTTCTTACTGCGTCGAATAAATAATGAGGAGGAAAATTGAATGGGAAAACGTTTCGTTGATCTGAGCATAGCCATTGAAGCTGACCTCCCCTGCGACCCCCCCATGATGATCCCCAAGGTCGAATACGTCGATCATGCCCAAGGGGCAACGCAGATGCTCGATTTCTTTTCCGGCATCCGCCGGGAGCAACTACCCGGCGGCCTCGGCTGGGCGCTGGAATTCCTGACCCTCACGACTCACAGCGGGACTCACTTAGACGCCCCCTACCACTACCATCCCACACAGGATAAAGGGAAGCGGTCCCTCACGATTGACGAGGTGCCCTTGGACTGGTGCATGAACGATGGCGTCTTGCTCGATTTCCGTCATAAGGAAGACGGCGAACGGATTACTGCGGCAGACGTCAAAAACGAACTGGACAGGATCGGCTATGACCTCAAGCCCCTCGATATCGTCCTTATCCAAACCGGGGCCGACGCCGCCTGGGGAACGCCACAATATCTCCTCAAGGGACCCGGCATGACTAGGGAAAGCACCCTTTTCCTGACGGAAAAGGGCGTAAAAGTCGTCGGCATCGACGCCTGGAGCTGGGATCGCCCCCTGCCCTTCCTGGCCCAGGAATTTAAGGAAAAAGGGGACCCTAAGGTCATCTGGGAGGCCCATTTTGCCGGTATCGAAGCAGGATATTGCCATATGGAAAAGATGACGAATCTCGCCGCCATCGGCCGGCCCCACGGCTTTACGGTATGTTGCTTTCCCATCAAGATTAAAAGGGCTTCGGCCGGATGGTGCCGGCCGGTCGCCATTATTGACGCATTATGAAGAAGGAGCAATAGATGTCAAAAGCTATTTTTACCGCCGCCATTACCGGGGGCATCCACACCCCCTCCATGACCCCCTACCTGCCCATCACGCCGAAGCAGATCGCCGATGAAACGGTACGGGCCTGGGAGGCCGGCGCATCCGTGGCCCATATCCATGCGAGGAATCCCGAAACCGGGCAACCCTCTTCATCCCTGGAGCTTTACCGGGAGGCGATTACAGACATCAAGTCCCGTTGCGACATCATCCTGTGCATAACGACGGGCGGGGGGCTCGGCATGACGTCCGAACAACGGTTAGCGGTTATTCCCGCCTTCGAACCTGAACTGGGATCATTTAATTTCGGGTCCATCAATGTAGCACTTTTCCCTTTGCTTGCTAAGCACAGCAATTTCAAGTTCCCCTGGGAACCGGCCTTTCTCTCCATGACGGAAGATTACATCTTCCCCAACACCTTCAAGGGCCTGCGGGAATTTGCCGCGGCCTTTAAAAAGCATGGGACGAAGCCGGAAATCGAAATCTACGATGTGGCCATGATCAATAATCTGGCCCACATGATCGAAGGGGGGGACATTCAAAAGCCCGTTTACCTCCAGTTTGTTATGGGCCTACTGGGAGGCATTCCCGCCACTATGGACAACCTGCTGTTTCTTTACCGAACCGCGAAAGATGCAATTGGAGATTTTGTCTGGTCAGTGTGCGCCGCCGGTCAATATCAAATGAAGATGGGCACAACCGCTCTTCTGATGGGTGGAAATGTCCGCGTGGGTCTCGAAGACAGCATGTATCTGGAAAAAGGGCAGTTGGCCAAGAGCAACGCCGAGCAGGTGGAACACATCGTGGGGATTGCCAGGGCCCTGGGCATCGAACCGGCGACCCCGGAGGAAAGCAGAAAGATCCTCAGCTTGAAGGGACTGGACAAAGTAAAATATTGACGGCTTCGTAAAAAGTCCGGATGCTGCGTTGCGCTGCATCATTCGTCACTGCGGCGTACGACAAGTACTCCTCATTCCTCAGGATTGGCGCGCCTTGCCTGCGGATCTTTTTACGAAGCCGTCGATCATAACTAATTTTTCAACTTATTTACAGGTTCATTAAATATTGAAAGATTGTGAGGTAAGGCGGTGAATGGAAAGACTACTATTATCGATTTGAGTGTGCCGACTGAAGAGAGCCCGAGTGAGGCCCTTTCCCTCAAGGTGATTCATCAGAGCCATAAAGAGTCGGCCCCGGCGCTGGCAGGATTTTTCGGGTGCAGGGAATCGGACCTCCGGAACGGCCTGGGCTATGCCAATGACCGCGTGGATATGATCTCCCACTCGGGAACCCATCTGGACGCCCCCTGGCATTACGCCCCCCAAAGCGGGGGAAAGCCGGCCCGTACCATCGATCAGATTCCCCTAGAGTGGTGTTACGGTGACGGCGTCGTCCTTGATTTCCGGCAAAAACCAAAAGGATCCGCGATCAGCAGCGAAGACCTGCAAAAAGAACTGGACCGTATCGGTTACGTCCTGAAAACCTATGATATTGTCCTGATCATGACAGGGGCCGATAAGTTCTGGGGCCAGGCGGAATATTTTGATGCGGGTTGCGGCATGAGCCGGGAATCAACCCTCTGGCTTGTGGACCAAGGCATCCGGGTCATGGGGATTGACTCCTGGGGATGGGACCGTCCGTTCTGGGCCATCAAGGAGGACTTTACCAGGACCGGAGACCGGCAAATCCTGTGGGAGGCCCATTTGGCCGGCATTGAACGGGAATACTGCCACATGGAGAAGCTGGCCAATCTGGATAAGCTGCCCAGGCCCTTCGGATTCAAGGTGGCCTGTTTTCCCGTGAAACTCACGGGGGGCAGCGCGGGCTGGTGCCGCGCCGTAGCCCTCATAGAATCCTAAGGAAATAAACATGCTGGAAGGTAAAAAGATAATAAAGCGTTTCGGCGGTCTGACGGCACTTTCGGAAGTCGATTTCGAGGTGCGCCGAGGCGAGATCGTTGGGCTTATTGGGCCTAACGGTTCGGGAAAGACGACCCTGTTCAACGTTATCTCCGGCATTTACGCCCCCGAAGGCGGAGATTTGTTCTTCGAAGGCCGGAAAATCACCAATCTTCTCCCCTACGAACGGGCTCGCATGGGAATCGGCCGTACCTTTCAGATCGTCCGTCCGCTGACTGGCCTGAATCTCATTGAAAACGTCTCTACCGGCGTCCTTTATGGCCGCAAGAAAACGGCCGGCGCCAGGGGCGCCAAGGAAAAGGCCATGGAGATCCTCGCCTTTACGGGATTAACGGAGAAGGCCCGCCGCCTCCCCGGCGAACTGGTCCTGGAAGATCGCAAGCGCTTGGAAATCGCACGGGCGCTGGCCCTCAATCCGGAAATCCTCCTCCTCGACGAGGTCTTTGCCGGGCTGAATCCTACGGAAATCAGCAACGCTATTGAGTTGACCTTCCGGATCCGGGATACTTACGGAACGACGATCTTCATGATCGAACACGTCATGAAGGCTATTATGTCCACCTGCAGCCGCATCATGGTGCTGAATTTCGGAACCAAGATCACGGAAGGATCGCCGGAAGAGGTGGCCAATCACCCGGAGGTTATCTCTGCCTATCTGGGAGCCGCTTATGCTGCATGTTGATAATCTCACTGTCTGTTACGGCCAGATGCAGGCCCTGCGCGGCGTGTCCATGGAGGTCTCCCCGGGGGAGATGGTAGCCCTGATCGGGGGCAACGGCGCCGGCAAGACAACCCTGCTCAACACCATCTCCGGATTGGTTCCCCCCGCAGCGGGCACCCTGAGTTGGGAGGGCAGACCCCTGAACAGTCTTAGCCCGGACAGGATTTGCCGGGAGGGAATCGTTCAGGTCCCGGAGGGTCGCAAACTCTTTCCCGCCATGACCGTGGAAGAGAATCTGATTATGGGGGCTTATTTGCCTACTGTTCGGAAACAGCGACAGGAGTCACTCAGGAAGGTATATGACATTTTCCCCCGTCTGGCCGACCGGCGCCGCCAGTTGGCCGGCAGCTTGTCCGGGGGGGAACAGCAGATGGCGGCTCTGGGACGGGCCTTGATGGCTCGTCCGCGTCTCCTCATGTTGGATGAGCCTTCCTTGGGCCTATCCCCCAAGGCAGCGGTTGAAATCTTTGCCACCATCAGGAGATTGAACAAGGAAGGGCTGTCAGTATTGTTGGTGTCCCAGGAGGTACTGGAAACCCTGGCGATCACTGTCCACGGATATGTCCTGGAAAATGGGGTTGTGGCCATGAAAGGACCATCCGCAGAGCTTCGGGAGGATCCACAAGTCAAGATGTCCTATTTGGGACTCTGAGATAAATCAAACTTTGGAAAGGAGGCTTCATAATGAAAGGAAAACGGGTGAAAAGGTTCTCTTTGTTTATGATCATCGCCGTGCTTTGCGGACTTATGTTGACAGTCCCTACCGCGGTAATTGGCGCCGGCAAACCGATCGTCATCGGCGGTTCGTTGCCCCTGACGGGTGAGTTTGCAGAAACGGGGCTATGGATCGAAAGAGGCATGCGTTACTGGGCGGAGGAAATCAACGCCAAAGGGGGGCTGTTGGGACGTCCGGTGGAATTCAAGATCTACGACGACCAGTCCAATGTGGGCAAGGCCGTAACCTTTGCGGAAAAGGCCATCACCGTGGATAAGGTCGATCTTCTCTTCGGCGGCTATCCCGGCACCGCCGCCCGGGCCGTCATGCCCGTGGCGGAAAAACACAAGGTTGTCTATGTCTCCATGGGCGGCCACATGAAGAGCTTTCAGCAAGGCTATACCTATTCCTTCGGCGCCCCGCCTCTCATGGGCGAGTGGTGGTATGAGGGTTTCTTCCAGTGGCTGGCCACCATTCCCGCCAATCAGCGCCCGACAAGGGCCGCCGTTTACACCATCAATAACCCCGTCGGCTTGTCGCTCCAGGACTCCATTAACCGCTGGACGAAAAAGCTAAACATCAAAATCGTGATTAATGAGAAATACAACTCCCCTCTTTCCGACGCCACCTCGCTTATCGTCAAGGCCAAACAGATGAACTGTGATATTCTTTTCTCCAATGGCTTCTTCCCCGACGGGGTAACAACGATCAAGGCCGCCCATGCCCTCGATTATAACCCCAAGGCTATCGTCCAGGGGATCGGTTCCGTTGTCCCCGCCTGGGTCAAGGAACTCGGGGCGGACGGAGACTTTGTCTTTTCCGGAACCGTCCTGCACGGCATGCTTAATTACCCGGGAAATGACAAACTCAACGCCTATGTAAAGAAAAAATATAAACTGGACATCTATCCCCTCTATTTCGGGTTTGGTTACGCCTGGATGCAGACTCTCGAACAGGGGGTAACGGGAGCCAAGAGCCTTAATCAAACGAAGATCCGCGACTGGTTGAAGACGCATAAGGTCACTACCATCGCCGGTCCCATGACCTTCGACAAAAAGGGCCTGCCGGCGCCGATCAACTTCGCCACCCAGATCATCAACGGCAAGGTAGAGCTGATCTTCCCGAAGAACATCCGGACGAAGGAACCGGTCTATCCGAAGCCGGCCTGGAAGAAGTAACGTGGACGCCGTTTTAATAATTCAGTCCCTGATCAGCGGCATCATGATGGGTATGGTGTATGCACTCCTCAGCGTCGGCTTTTCCCTGACCTGGGGGGTCATGCACGTTATCCACATCTCCCATGCCGCCTTCGGACTCCTGGGCGCTTATTTGGCCTATAGCTTGTTAGAGTATTTCGGCATGGACCCCGTCGTTTCGGCGGCGGTGTCCGTGCCGCTTTTGTTCATCGTGGCCTGCGGGGTTTACCAGCTTCTCATCAAACCCATCACCAAGGCCAAGGAGGTCATCGTGGCGTCGATGATCCTCACCTTCGGCCTGGCCATTATTCTGGAAAATGTCATGGTTCTCATCTGGAAGGCCGATCCCCGGGTGCTGACGCCTACTTACGCCAGCGGCGCCCTGATTGTGGGACCCTTCTATTTTCAGTATCCCCACCTTGTCGGCTTCGGTTTGTCCATCGTAGGGATAACCGCAATTTATCTCTTCCTGAAAAAAACTTATACGGGCATGGCCGTCCGGGCCGCCTGGCAGCAACCCGAGGCCGCCCAGTTATACGGCGTCAACCTTTACCGGATCAGTATGATTACCTTCGCCTTGGCCGTCTCCACGGCGGGAGCCGGGGGCATCAGCCTGGCCCTCCTCAATTCCTTTGAGCCCCACTCCCACAATCTCTGGCTCATCTATCTCTTTTTAGTGGTAATCGTGGGCGGAGTGGGGAACGTTATCGGCACAGCTATAGCAGGCCTGCTCATCGGAGTCATCACGGGGCTCGCCATGGCCTTTCTCCCCTATCAGTGGGTGAACCTGGTTACCTTCGGTCTCCTGATGATCTTTCTCATCTTCCGGCCCCACGGCCTGTTTAAACAGGGGGTATAAAAAATGCAAAAATACCGCCTGGCCGCCACGGCGATCCTCCTAGCGATGTTAGCCGCTTTCCCATTCCTTGAACCTGAGGTCTATTACCTTTCCTTCATGTTTTCCGTTTTCATGTACGTGATTCTGGCCTCTTCCTGGAATTTCATCGGCGGTTACGCCGGCTACCTGTCCTTCGGCCACGCGGCCTTCTTCGGAATCGGCGCCTTTGCCACGGCGAAAGCGGCATCAATGCTTGAATTGTCGCCCCTCCTGACCATCCTCGCCTCGATCCCGGCCGGGGCGCTGGCGGCGCTGGTCGCCTTGATCGTCGGCTATCCGTGTCTGAAAATCCGGGGGCCCTATTTCTCCGTCGTCACGATTTGTTTTGCCTTTGTTGTGGAGCTGACCGTGAAGAACATCGAGTTTTTGGGCGGGGCGGAAGGGATATACCTGAAATTCATGGACATCCCGGAAAAACTCTCCCGCTCCATCCTGTACGAAGTCATGCTCCTGCTCATGATCGTCACCCTCGGCGTCGCTTGGTGGCTGGGCCGCTCGCGGCTCGGCGCCGGTCTGAAGGCCATCCGCTCTGATGAAGAAGTCGCCGAAACCATGGGCATCCCGACAGCGAAAATCAAGATCCAGGCCTTCATCCTCTCTGCCTTTTTCCCCGGAATTGCCGGGGGGCTCTTCGCCTATTATCTGACCTATATCCATGCCGACGTTGTCTTCAACATCAATATCTCCATTCTCATCGTCCTCATGGCCATGTTCGGAGGCGGGGGCACCTGGCTGGGACCGATCATCGGGGCCGTCATCCTGACCGTCGTCAACGAGGGCCTCTCAACCTTCGCCCAGGCGGAAATCGCCCGGATCATCTACGGCGCCCTCTTCATCGTCGTCACCATCTTCATGCCTAACGGCATCATTGATTTTTTCAGGAAAAAAGGCGGCGGTTAATCCTTATTCAGCATTTCCATTGACAAATTCCGACAAATCAGGATAGCATTAACATTGGAGCGTCGCATAATCTACGATCGTTAGAAAGAACGCTATGGAAGCTTCCCCCCAAAGGATCTTTGGGGAAGTCGGCATGAAAAGCAGGGACATCCTTTATGGCACCAGAAGTAAATAGTCATAACCTCCCGGAAAGTAAACCCCTGTGGCGGCTCGGCATGTTGTTGACAAAGCCGTTCGCCGGCATCGGCAGATCTACAATCAGTTGGGTCAGCAATTTAGGCGCTTCGTCCATATTATTCATGCTCGCATTCCTGAAGATTCTGCACCCCAAGCAGTGGGCCAAGATCATTCAGCAGATCTATTATATCGGGGCCAGGTCCACGATGATCATCATACTCGTCAGCCTGTTTACCGGCATGGTCCTGGGCCTGCAATCCTACACGGCCCTGGTCAAATTCGGCGCCCAGGGGGCGCTGGGAACACTGGTCGCCCTGAGCCTGGTTCGGGAATTTGGACCCGTACTCACGGCCATCATGCTCGCCGCCCGGACCGGTTCCGCCATCGCCGCCGAAATCGGCATTCAACGCATCTCCGAACAGATCGACGCTCTGGACACCATGCGGATTGATCCGCTCCGCTACCTCATCAGCCCACGAATCGCCGCATCGATCATCAGCTTTCCCATCCTCACGGCGGTGTTCGACATCGTCGGCATCATCGGCGGCTACATATCGGGGGTTCTGCTCCTGGGGGCAAATGCCGGCACCTATGTGTATCGTGTTCAGACCAGC
>JALNVY010000037.1 GCA_023231165.1 Syntrophales bacterium
ATAATGACTGAATATTGAGATGAGGCGGTCGTGATCACGAACATCGCCATGTTGATGATCGATATGTTCCGCAAGCCCGCAGGCGCTGAAATTGTTCGGTTCGCTGGGCGGATCAAGGGAGTAGCCCACAACCTCCGCACCCAGCTCTCTCAGCCAGATGCAAAGCCAGGAGCCCTTGAAGCCCGTATGACCCGTAACAAGGACCCGCTTACCCTGATAAATGTTCCTGAACATGATTTCCTCTCAAGTTATCTTTATTGAAAAACCTTTTCGTTCAGGTGTTGAGTGTAACGGCGAGGTGTTTGTGTGTCAAGGTGTTTCCTCCAGCATACACGCCCCCATCACGACAGCGCCTTCCTGTTTGAAATAAACAAACTTAGTATTGGTAAAAAACATAATAAATAAAATACACATGCCAGCAATAAGCTGACAGAGAAACCGAAATATACAACTGTGGGCTCCAGAAGACCACCCAAAACTCCACCTAATAAGTTGTATTTTTGAATATTTAATACTTCAGCGGGAGAATATCCTGAAAGGTAGTGTAGATATATATATCCGGCTATCAGCACAGGCATTAGATAGTTGCCAAAGTGAATTAATTTTAACATAAAAGAGCCAGTTGCCATGGGAGGAAAATAATATTGCGCTAGAAATATGTTAATTAATGATATGAACAACAAAGACCATACAATTTTTATGCTTATTCGATTATCAAATCGATAGGACAGCAATGAACCTATTAAAGAAGCTAATATGGTAGCAACAATAACCACGGATTGGCTTTTATAGGTTGCCCCAAAAACTGGAATATATATTGAAATGGTCCTGATTTGGAGAAAAAAGAAAGCCGCTCCTGAGAAAAAAGCGTATATATTGACTGCAAATAATCGATATTTAAAGTTCGATGACCTTATGGGACTGACAAACGAAATAAGGGTGAGAAAAAGTAAAAACGTCATTATGAGTAATTTCAGATAATCACTAGGAATATTTTTCTCCATATTATACAGAAATGGCCAATCATCTGTTGGAATTGTCAAAGAAGGAACCCGTTTGAAATCATTTGTTAGATCTAAATCATAGGCGTCTTTATTAATAGATACATTTCTACCCTTTGATAAGACATAAAGCATCTCTGTGCCGGAATTACTTTTGTAATAAGCTCTTGCGTTACTATCAATTGAATAAAGTATATTAAAAAATCGCAGCTTTAACCAGGGAGTGGGGGAACAAAAATTTATAAACAACACCCCATTTTCGTTTAATTTGTCATATGCTTGCTTCAATCCTTCTCGTGTATATAAAAAACTGTCTAATCTAAAACGATTGCTATTGGTTACAGTTACTTGGGAATCGAGAAAAGGAAAGTATATAAAATCAAATGTCTGATCGGTTTTATTCAAATAATTACGTGCATCATCAATGACTAAAGAAACTCGATCACTATAATATGTTTTGTATGTATCTATCGCTTTTCCTAAGTCAACAAAAGCCGGATCGATCTCGACAGCCGTGACATGTTTTGATCCCCTCATTAATGCCTGTCTAACATCCGCTGTTCCACCTCCGGAACCGAGTATTAACACCTCATCAGTTTTCTTTAACGCTGCTTCAAAAGGCACTTGATGGATATCAAAGGTATTTGAAGGTTTTGCGGAAATGTTTAAAATGTAAGTATCATTGGAAAAAACATTATAAATACCGCCGCCAGGTGAAGAAAGAGATATTTTTTGATAAGGACTCCAGAGAAACTTGTCAGAGTAACTCATTGCAAATGAAACTAATAAGATCAACACACTGCAAAACATTATTTTGAATACGTTCTTCATGTCTTCAAACAAAATGGCCACACATATAAGCCCAGATAGAATCATATACAAAGATGTTAAACTTGAGACGAATTGGTTCTGCAAAAAAAATAGCGATCCTCCCATAAAACAGCCAAGACTCAGTAATAAGTATGCTTTTTTTGAATTTACAAGTACATTAAAAATACTGGAAACCTTAGCGCCGATCAAAAACATGAATGGAATAGCCGATAACATCAAACAAAAAACAACAAGATGAATATCCAGATTTGACTTTTGTTTCATTGATTGAGCAATTGCAGTCCATATAAATTCATCACTGATCGTTTGAATAAGATGAAATTGACCAAAATAAATTGCGACTAAATAGATAATTAAAATAAATAACGTTGTAATTGGGAAATATTTCGCCAAACTGGGTTTACTAAATCCAATTAAGTATGAGAATATTGTAGCTAATAAAATCATATTTGCATAATAACTCGCACCACTTATGGTAGTGGAAAAGGTCCGCACTATAGCCAGTTCAGCGAAAACAGCTATTATTCCGAATAACATTAACTTTAAGTAATCTTTCACTTTATCCCCATTGCTAGAGTTAAAACTTTCAGCGCAGTTTGAATACGGACATTATTTTTTGGTTATCTACGGAAATTGAGTAAACTTCATTGGCTGATTTATAGGGTTGAGGATGCCAGCGGTAATTTGTCAGAAAATAGTCGGCCTGATGAATGTCGTTGGCACGTCTCAGTCTGCTGATATCTTGTTTTTCAAGAAAAACAGCATTGTTGATCATGGGTGCAACCACATTCGCCGTTAATCCTATAACAGGCCTTTTATCGCTTTTGACAATATATTCCAGTCCCTGGCGAAAAGACAATCCCCAGTAATCGAGTTCAAATGTCTGTCCCACATTATTCCCGGCTAAGGTGTTGAAATAAACATTCTGAAAGGGGTGATAACGTATCATCTGATAGGATGTGGTAATCATGGAAAGCACTATCACAGCAACTATGAAAAATGCCGCACAACGTTCACGGCTGGAATGGGATTCCTCTATGAGCCCCAGCAACCGGGTTGCTCCTGTCATGGCAATGAGCAGAAAAGGCGCATAGATGAAATACAGGTGCCTCCATCCGTCATAGAGAGCGGAATTCAGAACAATCACCGCCGCCAACGGCACGACGAAGAGCAGAATAAACAGAAAGTCCTGCCGCTCCTTGTCATTCGAGTAAAGTTTGTTCCTGTTCTTTATCATCCCCTGGATCGACAGGAAGAAACCGATCAGGAAGAAAAAAGTATATATTATCGGCGTCGTGATCAGTATCCAGAGGGGAATGTAATGCCAGGGGACTTCCGTTGATCTGATGAATGTGCCCAGGTAGAGGACATAGTAAGAAATTGGAAATCTGTTCATGCCCCAAAATGCATTGATGAAATTCCGCACCGGGCTTTCCCAGAGGTAAGGCCAAAAAAGTACCATAAAGAAAGAAAACGAAGTCAGGTATATAAACAAAGGGAACAGCCTTTTGTGCAAATTATTGAATGTCCGGCCTGCCTTCATTTCATCGATACCCGTTACAAAAACGGCAAGGAAGGGAATAAATATACCGGTTATGCGTTGATCCACCACCAGAGCGGTGGCCAAGGCAAATAGCAACGAATTCACAAGTGTTTTTCTGTTCAGATAACGGATAAAGAAGTAAATGGATATAATGAATAACGATAGAAAGACAACGTCTTTACCATAGAATGATTCGGCAAATATGCGGGGACTCAGGATCAGAAAAAAGCATGCCGTTAATCCCAATGCCCAGCTTTCAAATCGGTTTCTGACGATCAAATAGAAGAAAACCACACTGATATAAAACAGGAGAAAAGTGCACAGGTGCCGCATATAGTATGCTTCAGGCATTGCGCCGTTATAGCCCAGCAGGACATCGGCAACATACATAGGCAAATCAAAAATGACACCGTATTGACTTGCCGAGTATTCCGCCAGCGGGGGCGTCGAGGCAAATTCCTGAAAATGAAAGCCTGGCATCAAAAAGGAGGTTAGATATTTTGCCGTAACACTGGCGATCTCGCGGTGTGTGGGCTCGTCCCAGGAAAGGCCATAGTCTTTGTATACGGAAACGCCGATGGCGAGATAAACAAGGAAAAAGATAAGCACATAAATGCGCGGCTTTTTAAGCAGCAATGAAAACTTCTTATTCATGGGCAATTGTCATAGATCTCCATTTATCTGCATTTACCATGCAGATATAAAAATCATCTTGGGGTATCTGATCCAAACAAATTCACATTGTATTTCACGATGCAGTATAAAGCACGGAGACCGTCCTTCCAGTTGATTTTCTTGCCCTCCTCATAAGTACGTCCATAGTATGAGATCCCCACCTCATAGATCCGGACGCCTTTCCGGGCCATCTTTGCCGTGATTTCCGGTTCGAATCCGAACCGGTTTTCCTCGATGGAGATTGACTGGATGACCTCCCGGCGGAATGCCTTGTAGCAGGTTTCCATATCCGTAAGATTCAGATTGGTGAACATGTTGGAAAGGAGCGTCAGGATCCCGTTGCCGACCCGGTGCCAGAAATAGACCACCCGGTGCGGCGCGCTGCCGATAAACCGGGAACCATAGACCACATCCGCCTTGTTTTCGATAATCGGCTGGATGACTTTCGGATACTCCTCCGGATCATATTCCAGATCCGCGTCCTGAATGATGACAATCTCTCCCGTCGCTTCCCGGATCGCCGACCGAAGTGCGGCGCCCTTCCCCTGGTTGAAGGGATGATAAATCACCTTAGCGATCCTCGGCGCGATCCGCTCCCTCAGGATTTCCCTCGTCCCGTCGGTGGAAAAATCGTCCACAACGATGATCTCCTTGAGGGGAAAGGGGGCGTGCAGCACCGCATCGATCACCTTTTCGATGGTGGTGGCTTCGTTGTAACAGGGGATCACGACCGTCAGCTTCAATCCGAACCATCCTTGTCAGGCACCCTGCCATTTGGAATCATTGTGTGTTTTCCATTTTACTTTCGGGATCAAGTAACCTTAGATTCTCTTTTATTTTTTTTGTGTATTCCGTGTCGCTGGGCGGCGCCTTCATCCCGGCGATTTTCAGGAAGGTGACGGCCTCCCGGGCCTTGCCGACGGACGCCGCGGACATCCCCAGTTGATAGATCTCCTTATAATCCGCATTCGGGTAAAATGGGTTGACGTATTTTGAAAGCACCCTGTAGGCTTTTTTATATTCCTTTAAGTTGTTATAGGATGCATGCAGATTCCAATACACGTTTTCCGCCTTGGACGTTCGTCCCATATCCAGGGCTTTTTTGTAGAGACGGGCGGCCTCTTCATACCGCCCCATCCAGAAGAGCGCGTCGCCTTTCAATGCGTAGCCGTGAGACTGCTCGGGATAAAACCGAATGATCGCTTCCGCATGAGACAGGGCTTTATCGTATTGTCGGTGGACGACAGAGATGCTCGAAAGGATATGGTGAGCTCGATAATTCGCCGGGTCCTGGTCAAGCATTCTCGACGCCTCGGAAAAAATCTCCGCGAGCTTTTCAGCGCTTTCATCAGCATAGATGACCTCCCCATAGTGGAAGGGATCAATGGCCTTCAAGACGTATCGCTCGGCTAAGTCAGCGTAATGGGACTTATTGACATATAACAGTTCCGCTTGGTCGAAAAAGACGGGAACAAACCGCGTGTCGCCTTCAACGACCTTCTTGAAATGAGGCTTGTTCAAGGAAACGGAGATAAAGGAAGGATCGTATTTCTGGATGAACGCCTTGAAGGTGTTGGCATCGAAAAAGGCGTTTTGCGCTGTGGCATAATCCGTATCGCTGAAAATGGTCATCTGCATATCCATGTATATTTTGAATTGCGGGCTTAACGCCCAGGGGAGGTATCCTCCTGCAGATACTTCGTTGAGAATCTTTCCGCCCGGGGCATGATGATTCAAGAACCGGATAATCCCGGTGGGAAGGTTCGATGGGGAAAAAGGATAGGCCGGCCGGTAGCCCATCGTACCGTGAAATATCAAAAGCGGGAGGAGGACCACCACGACGGGAAGAGCGAGATTGACAACCTTACGCGGGAATTTGATCCTTTCGGCGCTCAGGTACGCACCTTGGCGCAGTAGCGGGATGGACAAGAGCGTGAACTCACAGTTAAACCGGTTATGTTTGGCGAGGAGCAGGAGGGCGCCGATAAAAAGGATGGCGTGGCTGATCCGTAGCTTCCTTTTCCATAGGCCGATCAGCAGGAAAGCCGCCGCCAGGAGCACAATAAGGTTCTGTAACGAGGAGATCAGTCCCTGGATCGTGACGGGAGAAAAAATGAAAAAATCCCGAAACGGTATGGGGAGCAACTCGACCACGTAAAGATGCTGGTAGGCGGCGTTCTGAAAGGATACGCTGAAGGGAGTCTGGACGAGTTCGGTCACACCGGGGGTTATAAATATAGTGTAAAATACAGAGATCAGTAGCCATTTTTCTTTTTTCCCCACTGCGTTCCCGGCCGGTATTTTTCTGAACTGGCGCCAGTAGATTTCCGCAAGGTAGGCAAAGATAATCAGGAACATCACCGGATATTCGATCCCGTGGATATTGGACCAGAAGATCCCGAGAAGAGGGAGGAGCCAGATTTTGTCCCGCTTGAATTCCAGGATGTAGAGAAATACGACGATGAAAAGGTAGGAAAAGAGGTGCGGCCGCACCGTCAATTCCCGGTTGAGGATCACGATCGCACATGCTACGAACATGAAAAGTCCGAACAGCAGTTCCATCCGGTTCTCGTGCCGGCGGACAAAGAAAATACAAATGAACAGGGCAATCAGGAAATAGAGTAGGCACCGCAGGGCGATCAGGCCGTAGTAATCCGTCCATTGAAAGATCTTATAAACGACGGCCTGGAACAGCCAGTAGTAGTTGTACCAAGACTTAGGGGGGGTGATGTAGGAAAAGAAGGCGTCATGGGCGATCATCCCGTTCTGCCAGAAGTACCTCCCGCCGGAGAGGTGATACCACAGGTCGGTGTCGGTCATCACGATCGGCCAGGCGAGGAAATAGCCGATCAGGAGCAGGAAGAACACGGCGATCAAGGATATAGGATAATATCTGTGACCGGTTATGTTTTCGTATAGGCGTCCGTCGCTTGGATTTGGCTTCATAGTGTCTTCGGCTCAGGAAATGATTCAAGGAAATCTTTGTAACACCGGACAACTCCGTAAGTCAATTATTCGATTGAAAAAAGTCCTCTCGTCTCACTTTAAGGTTCGCATTAATAACGATTTACTTCCTGATTTGCCAGGAATTGAGTGTAAATTGCTGTTTCTCTGAAAGTCTTGAATTGCTCATCCGACTTTAAATGTTCAAATACATTAAAACCGTGCTTCAGCGAAATTTCAAGGTAGCTTTTACATTCCTCGAATTTATTCTGGCGTGCAAATACGCCTGCTATTCGATAATTGGTTATTCCTTTATAGGCCTGTGCTATTTTACTTAGTGCTTTATACTCCGCAATGGCTCGATCATAGAGCCCGGCTTTTTCGTATTCCATGGATAAGCTCATCCTCGCCAAAACATTATTCGGCTTCTTCTCCACCGCAATCCGGAAATGCCTGATTGCCTCTTCCCTATTGCCCTGTGCCACGAGGATAGCTCCTAATTTGTTATGGGCTTCGCCGTCATCGTTATCCGGGTCGAGTTCGATGGCCTTCGCTAAAAGTTTTTTTGCCTCGTCCGGATAACCTCTCTGATACTGATTCCAACCAAGATTGGCATATGCAACCGCGTATTCCGGATTTATGGTTATTGCACGGGAATAGTATGAAGCGGCATTAATATAATCACCCTTCTTCCCCAAACAGGCGCCGTAATTATTAAGAGGGGCGTCATATTTCGGATTAATCGCAATGGCCTTCCCAAAATAGATCATCGCTTCATCGGGTCTGTTTAACCGCATCAGTGCATCGCCAATGTCATTATAAGCGACGAAATTATCTTTCGTGATCTCAACGGCCCTGGTAAATAACGCATAGCTGTTGGAAAAATAGAGATTCTGGACCTTCGTTAGAGAAATAAAATATACCAGCAGGGCACAACAAAGGATGACTTTTAAGGTTTTGGAATACTCGCCCCTGATTCTTGCGTCACATTCCCATACCAGCATTAGAAACAGGCCGATCATCGGGATGTATATGTACCGGTTGGCCATTTCCGGCCAGAGCCCTGCCTGGATCAGACCGCCTACTGGCGCCAGGGTAATCAGAAACCAGAACCAGCCCGTAAACAGCCAGGGGCGGCTTTTTCTCCATACGAAGGTCATTACTGTTATAAGCAAAATAGATGACAAGGCCAATAAAAAATGTGCCGTCGGAATCGATTTGGGAAAAGTATAGTAGACCGATAATTCGAAGGGCCATGCCATATTCCCCAGATATTTCATAATGGAAACAAAGAGGTTGTAGATTCTCAAATCCACCGGAACAAGGTCATGATTGATGACGTAGTGAAACTTCGCCATGGAGATCATCGATACATAGAATGAAATCAAAGACAGGATGATAAATGGCGCCTTTTCGAGAAAAAGAAAGGCAGCCTTCGACTTCCGGAAAGCAAGGAGCCTGACAAGGAAACACCGGAATGATGTCGTCCCTACGGCATCAATGGTATCGTAAGCATCCCCCACCCTTCCGAATCTACCCAAAGGCCAGTAGTCCAATATCAGTAAGAGAAAAGGAAAAGTAATAATGCTGGGTTTGCTCATGAGGCCTAACGTGTAAGCACACAAAACAAGACCATACATCCATATTTTTTTCTTTTCGACATAATGAACGTAAGTATAAATGGCAATCATGAAAAACAGCGTGCTCAGAACGTTTTTTCTTTCTGCAACCCAGGCCACCGATTCCACATTGAGCGGATGAACGGCGAACAGGAGGGCGACGACGGCTGCCTTGTATCGCGCCCCGGTTATTCTGAAAATAATCAGGAATAAAAAGAGGGTATTGAGAATATGTATGGCTACATTGACCATGTGATGCGGGCCCGGCGCAAGACCGAAAAGTTGACAATCCAGCATATGGGAAATCCAGGTCATCGGGTGCCAAGCGGAAGCACCCACAAAGCCAAAGGCCCACCGGATGGCCTCGATTGTCAGGCCATTCTGGACATGGGGGTTTTCAGTAACATACATATAATCGTCAAAATTAAGAAACTGGTGATGCCTAACATCTCCGTAGGTAAAAAGGATGATCAGAATAATCGCACATGGAATAAAGACTTTAAGGAAAAGGGACTTCATGTTGAATTCTTTCAGAGGTATGCGGATTTACCTTGAAGTAAAAAGATAGCTGACCACAAAGTGGTCAGCTATCTTTTTTTCAATGCCGGTATTTTTGTTCTGCTTCAGAATTTACGTGACCGTTAAAACTATATTGTCCTCACATACTGAGACAAGGTCACCTAAGGTTTAGTCATGCATTATAAACTGTTTGGTTGTTGTGGGAGATGGAGTAGTAAAAGAATTCCAACCAGCAGGCCCAGATGTAACAGTTACGGTTACGGTTGGGCCAAGAGACCATGTACCCGCAAAATCCCCAAGATTAACGCCGCCATTCGCGGCTGGCCCGTTGGTTGCCGAATATCCTGAAGCTGCGTTTAAAAGCCCCTTCGCGTAGTCTTGGCTTGCGGATGATTGCAATGCACCTAAAGCGCCCTCAATAGCCTTTTGTCGAGCCTGGCCCTGCATGTCAAAGTACTTGGGGATGGCGACGGCAGCAAGGATACCCAGGATCACCAGTACGGCGATGATTTCGATCAACGTAAAACCTTTTTGATCTCTCAATTTCTTTTTCAGCATCTTCCTTCCTCCTTCTTTTTATGATTAATGGATTTCCGTGTCTGTGCTTTTTCGTTTTTCTTATTCATAACGACGCGAATCTTCACCTCCCTTTCGCTTTTAATTTCTTGTTCTCTTTACTATAGCATATAATGCGCCAGAATCAAGTACGCTATTCGATTGTGTCTATAAAACATGACGCAACCGCAACTCATTGATCATTAGATGGTTTTTGATGAAGTCCCTTAAAGGGCGTGATCCACTCGCGGGCAATGCACCCCACCTTCCAGGCCCCATCTCCAAAGTTTGCCACACAGCCTACAAATCTTGTAGCTTTTTGAGTGTGGCGACGTCGATCTGGTATTTTTTGATCCGGTGCCAGAGGCTCCGCGGGTTGATGCCGAGCAATTGGGCGGCCCGTGCCTGAACACCGCCTGCCCGGTTTATCGCCTCGATGATCATCCCCTTTTCGATCTCCATCAGCCTTTCGTCAAGAGGCTGACCCACCCCTGCGTTTACGCCACCCTGAGGAGGAACCTCACCGGTCATTGCCGCCGGAAGATGCGCTGCATCAATGGTCCGGCCCGTCCCCTCCGCGAATATTGCCGCCCGCTCGATGACGTTCGACAGCTCCCTGATGTTTCCCGGCCAGCCGTATCCGAGAATAATCTGCATTGCCCGCTGGGATATTTTCAGATCTTTCCCGGACCGTTCGAGGAAATTTTCAATAAGAAACGGGATGTCCTCCCGTCGTTCCCTTAGCGGCGGCAGATAGAGGGGAAAAACATTCAGACGGTAGAAAAGATCCTCCCGGAATGCACCTGTTTTGACCATCTCTGGCAGATTCTTGTTCGTAGCCGTGATGAAGCGGATATCTACACGGATCGTCTGCGCACCACCCACCCGCTCGAACTCTTTCTCCTGCAGAACACGGAGCAGTTTTGCCTGGGTTGCCGACGGCATGTCGCCGATTTCATCGAGGAAAATCGCCCCGCCGTCTGCCAGTTCGAATTTCCCCTTCTTCTGGGCGATCGCCCCGGTGAAGGCCCCCTTCTCGTGTCCGAAGAGTTCGCTCTCCAGGAGACCCTCCGGAATGGCCACGCAGTTGATCTTGACAAAAGGTCTGCCTTTGCGGAGGCTGTGTTCGTAAAGGCTCGTCGCGACAAGCTCCTTCCCCGTGCCGCTCTCCCCGGAGATGAGGACCGTCGAGTCGGTCGGCGCCACCTTCAGGATCTGGCCGAAGATCCCCCGCATGGCGCGGCTCTGTCCGATGATCTCGGGAAACAGTTCCCTCGCCTCGACCTTTCCGAGGAGGTTGGTAACCTGGCCGAGCACTTTGTGGAGATGTTCGATGTCCTTATGCCCGCTTCCGTCATCGGCGTTCCCCGGGCTCTGGGCCAGAACGGGAAGCCTCTCGGCGTTCCGGACGAATTTCGTGATCGGTTTGAGGATCAGCGTAAGGATCAGATAACTGCAGGCCACGGAAAGGAGAACCGCGGCGCCGCCGATATATAGGATCTGCGTAACCGGCTCGCTATTCCTCTCCATGTAGCTGGAGGTGATCCGGTAGGTAACGATTACCGCCAAGATGGAGATGCCGCTGAAGATGACCGGGATCAGAATATAGGGACTGATGCGGAAATCTTTTCGTTTCACTACTTGACCATCTTGGTCATGTCCCACATGGGCATATAGATCGCCAAAGCGAAAAACCCGACGACGCCGGCCAGCCCGACGATCAGGATGGGACCGATATTGTCCGAGAGCCGCTTGACGGCGTAGGCAACCTCATCGTCGTAATGGATGGCGATCTGGCGGAGCATGTCCTCGATATTTCCGGACTCCTCTCCGATGGCGACCATGTCCACGACCATCGGCGTGAAGTATTTTGCCGAACCCAAGGGGCCCGAGATCCCCTGGCCTTCCTTTATCTTTTCACTTATCCGGTCGAATTCACGAGAGATCGCCGTGTTGCCGATCGTCCCGGAGAGAACCTCCATCGCCTGCATCACGGGGACGCCGCTAGCCTGCAGAATCGCGAAGATGCTAGCGAATCTGGACATCGCCGCCTTCTGGAACAAGGGTCCGAAGAGAGGCATTTTCAGGTAAAAGGTGTCCAGCGCATAGCGGCCGTTAACGGTTTTGAAGTAGGTGTGCAGCACGACGATCAAGCCTACCACCCCCGCGATCAGGATGTACCAGTAATTGGCGAGCCCCTGATACATGAGCATGGCGACCTTCGTTGGCCACGGCAGCGTCAAACCCGTCTTGGCGAAGATCGTAGCGAACTTGGGGATGACGAAGGTCAGCAGGACGAAAAAAGCAACGGCCAGGGCGATCAGTACTATAAACGGGTACTGGAGGGCGGATTTGATGTCCGACTTGATCTTCGCCTCGTGTTCGATGATGTCGATCAAGCGCCCGAGGATGTCGGGGACGGTGCCGCTGATCTCGCCCGCGTGGATCATGCTGAGGTAAAGAGGTGAGAAAAGTGCGGGGTGCTTTTTCATCGCCTCGTGGAGCGTGGCGCCCGCCCGGATGTCCTGGCCGATCAGCCCAACGGCGCGTTTCATGGTTTTGTTTTGGGTCTGGTTTTCGAGGACCTGGAGGAGCCGGAGGAGCGGCACCCCCGCCTGCATCATGGAACGGAACTGCTTGGTGAAAAGGATCAGATCACCGATTTTCACCCTGCTCAGGCTCTCCTTGATCCTCGCGAAGAAGGAACCACCCGCCGCCGGGGCGGCGCCTGATGCTGCCGTTACCCTGGAAGGGATGTAGCCCCGGGACAGCAAAAGATTTTCCGCCATTTCGACGGAGTCGGCCACGATCGACCCCTTGACGTTCATCCCGTTTTCATTGATTGCCTGGTAAGAAAAATTCGCCATACCGCTATACCATGACCGCGGAGGCGGCCTCTTCCAGCGTCGTGATTCCCTGGAGAACCTTGCTGGCCGCATCCTCCTTGAGGGTCCGGAGCTTTCCTTCCGCTAAGGCCACCCTTGTGATCTCCTGGGACGATTTTCTCTTCAGGATCATCTCCTGGATCATCTCGTCATTGACCAGGACCTCAAAGAGCCCCGTCCGCCCCTTGTAGCCGGTATTCATACACTGGTAGCAACCCTTACCCCTCTTGTAATTGGGGTTCTCGGCTTTGCCCAGCCCCCAGGCGACGAGGGCAGACTCCGAAGGTTGGTATGGTTCCTCACAATATGGGCAGATGGTCCGGACCAGCCTCTGGGCAAAGGAAACCAGCAGCGCCGAGGCAACGAGAAAGGGCTCGATCCCCATATCGATGAAGCGGGTGATCGCCCCTGCGGCGTCGTTCGTGTGAATTGTGCTGAGCAGTCGATGCCCCGTCTGGGCTGCCTGGATGGCAATCGCCGCCGTCTCGCCATCCCGGATCTCCCCCACCATGATGATGTCCGGATCCTGCCGGAGGATGGAACGGAGGCCGCCCGCGAAGGTCATCCCCGCCTTCCGGTTAAGCTGCACCTGGCGGATGTTATCGATCCGGTATTCGACCGGGTCCTCAAGGGTGATGATATTCGTATCCGGGCTGTTGAGTTCATTCAGGATGGAATAGAGGCTCGTGCTCTTTCCGCTTCCCGTCGGTCCGGTGCTCAGGATCATTCCGTAGGCCTTCCGGATCATCGTGTCGATCTTGTCCCGGTCTGTTTGGATCATCCCGAGGCGATCGAGGGAATAGACGCCTGAACTCATGTCCAGGAGACGCAGGACGATGTTCTCCCCATGAATTGTGGGCATGGAGGAGACACGGACGTTGATTTCCTTCGTATCCATCTTGAGGGTGAAACGGCCGTCCTGCGGGATCCGTGAGACAGTGATGTCCATGTTGGCCAAGATTTTGATCCGGGCAGTAATCGGCAGGGCAAGGGATTTCGGCGGCGATGGCACCTCGTGCAACTTTCCGTCCATCCGGAATCGCACCTGCATGCTGTTCTGCTGGGGGCTGACGTGGATATCACTCGCCCTCTCGCGGATCGCCTGGGCGAAGATGGAGTTAACCAGGCGGACTACCGGCGCCTCACCCGCCATATCCTGGAGTGACGAGACTTGAATCTCACTTTCGGACCGCGTCTGCGCCGTTTCTTCATCGGACTGCGACTCGATTTCCATGATTTCCATGACGCCGCCCAATCCCGACTGCTGCCCGTAGAGACCATTGATCAACTGGTTGATCTCACGCTCGGTACAGACAACCGGTTCCACCTCGGAATTCGTCGTGATCTCGATCGAATCCATAGTATTGATGTCGAGGGGGTCCGTCATGGCGATCGTCAGGAGTCGTCCCTTTTTCCGGAGGGGCGCCACCTGGTATTTCTGGGCGATCTCGATCGGGATCAGGCGGGCAAGACTTGGATCGAGGGGATAGGCGTCGGGGTGGTAATTCTCGATCTTGAGCTGCTTGCTCAGCAGATCAACAATCTGGTTTTCATTGATTATCCCCTGCCGACTGAGGTACTGACCCAGCTTCAGACCGGCCTTCTTGTGCTCGGCGATAGCATGTTTGAGCTGCTCCTCCGTAAGTAACTTGCTCTCGACAAGCATTTCTCCCAATCGCTTTTTTATTATCATAAGTCACAACCTTCGAGATAATTTCAAATGTCCGAATCTGTCATTCCCACAACGATTCTCCAATGACCTCCTTCGTGTCAATTGGAGAAAAAGACGGTATCCGCTCCCTGCTTTTCCATTATTTTCGCGTTGGCCGCCAGGGTGGCCGGAAGTTTCCGGATCGCGTTCCGCGCTTCTGCGTCGCTGTCAAAAACCTTTCTCAGCACCAGGTCAAACACCATCCCCTCCCGGGGATTCCAGAACGGCAGCATTTTGATATAGACAGGATACTCTTTATAGAATCCGTAGGCCTCATCGAGACTTCCCTTGGAGGCGATCCGCACCCGCTTCCCGTCTCCAGGCCAGGGCACTGCCGGGACTGCCGGAAACGCGATCAG
>JALNVY010000038.1 GCA_023231165.1 Syntrophales bacterium
AAATCCCCCCATCCCCCTTTACAAAGGGGAGTAAGGGGGGATTTGCATGTTTCGTTGTGCCCGCTACGGGCATGATGATTAAACGGTTATTACCGGAAGGGTTCGTCAATACGAGCGGTTGGGGGAGGGGAAAGTTGGGTCGCCCGCCCTCCCAGCTCCCTCCTAACCTGACAATGCCGGTTTTTATCCCCGTTTGTTGCTTTTTCTCCAGATGTTCTGCGCCTCGGCGGCTTTAATGAGCCCTTCCCTGGTTTCGGGATGGGCGATGCCGATGAGCATTTCCGCCCGTTCCCAGGTGGTTTTGCCCTTCAGATTGACAATACCGTATTCCGTCACGACATAGCTTACGACCGTCCGGGGGATCGTCACGATGCCGCCGGGCTCCAGGGTCGGCACGATCCGCGATTTGATCTCACCGGTTTTCTTGTTCTTCTGCGACGCCGTCATGCAGATAAAGGCCTTGCCTCCCTTGGAATGATAGGCGCCGAAAATGTAGTCGAACTGACCGCCCGTACCGGTTATCTGTCGGGTCCCCGACGACTCGGAGTTGACCTGACCGTAAAGGTCGATTTCCACGGAGTTGTTGATCGCCACCATGTTGTCGTTCTGGGCGATCCGGGAGGGATTGTTTGTATAATCTACGGAATAGGTGGCGCAGCAAGGATTGTGATCGAGAAAATCATAGAGTTTCTGGGTCCCCAGGGCGAAGGTGTAAACCATCTTGCCGGGATTGAGCTGCTTCTTCTTGTTAGTAACAACGCCGGCCTGATACATATCGACAAAGGCATCGACGAGCATCTCCGTGTGGACGCCCAGGTCTTTCAGGCCGGACTGGGCGATCATCATTCCGACGGCGCTTGGCATGCCGCCGATGCCGAGCTGAATGACCGAACCGTCATGGATTTCGTTCATGATCAGCTTGGCGATCTGGTTGTCCTCTTCACTGATCGCAGGCGCCGGCAGGCTGAAGAGGGGCTTGTTGTCCGACTCGACAATATAATCCACTTCGGAGACGTGAATGGACTCGTTGAAGCCGCCGTAGCAATAGGGAACGCTGCTGTTGACCTCGACGACGACCTTCTTGGCACGGTTGGCGACGGCCTTGGAGATGGAACAGGAAGGCCCGAAATTGAAGTAGCCGCTCCGGTTCATGGGGGCCACTTTAACGATGAACACGTCGGAGTCGACGAGATTATTGCTGTAGTATCCAGGGCCCTCATGGTAGAGCAGGGGGACATAATTACAAAGGCCTTTGTCGTGGAGGATCCGGTCGCCGCCGCTGAAGTGCCAGTTGTTAAAGCAGAACTTCTCCCGGCTGGGATCTGCCTGGGCCACGGCGGCCAGTCCGGGATAAACGACGGCGCGCACCTTGACGTCCGTCAACTCGTCGGCGCGCTTGGCCAGGAACGGATCAAGATATGTAGGCGCCATAGTAAAATTACCGTAATCGACCCAGTCGCCCGATTTAACAGCACCTACGGCCTCCTCGGCAGTAACCAGTTTCTTCTTATACTCTTCCTTAAAACTCATGAAATTCCCTCCCTGTTAAATTTTGTGTATGATTCCATTTATGACTACGCAAAAAGCCCACATGCTTTGTTGCGCTTCGCTCGCCAATTATTAACCGATTCCGTCACTACTCAACGCCTTTCTGTTAAGTGTTATCTGCCGGCTGCTCAGTCTCCTTCGGGGAGAAGGCGGGACCGGGTTGGCGTTCCCCGGCCCCTTTGGTAGGTAGAGGCGAAAAAATATGACGGTCTTTTAAATAAACAATTACCAAGCATAAAGACCACGGGTAAAAAATTATAAAATATGGTGATTGATTATTTTGAAAGAACAAAAAAATCAATATCAAAAGATATTAACAGGAATATTACAATAAATGTAATTTAGGAAAATGACGAGAGATAGGACTGGAGGTTTGTTTTCTGTTTATTCAGGCCAAGTTTATGACGGATTCGATGGCGGCAGATATTGACAGCGCTTGAGGAGATACTAAAAAAGTCGGCGATCTCCTTGCTTGATTTTCCTTCCTTGATGAGATTGGCCACCTGGATTTCCCGGGCCGTAAGATTCATGTGCTGGGAAGAAAGGGTATGGGAGAAGGGCGACACAATGTCTCTCAGGTTCGATTCGAGAACCTTTAAGTCCGCCCGCAAATGAGGATCGGTAATTTGATTTTTAAGCTTATCCACGTAAGGGATGACGAGTTTCTTCACATTGGACAGAACATCCGCGGCTAATTCTTTTTTATCCTCTTCCCGCTTTTTCAGCAGGACCCTCAGGGCGGCGTTCAATTCCTCTAACTCGTGGGTTTTTGCTTCCAGTTCTTCACTCCGTTTTTTGAGGGCCGCCTCGGCTTCCTTGTAGTCGGTGATGTCGAGAAACGAGGCAATGCTCTTCGTGGTACCCGGAATCAGATCCACGGACAGATAAATATTACGCAGATCGCCTTTTTTATTGTACCAGCGGAATTCGTAATTCTTTGGGGGAATCTGTGGATCAACGCGCCTAAGGTAGTGATAGGTCTTCATGGCCTCCACATCGTCGGGATAGGTAAACTCCGTCCAACTCTTCCGGTTTTCGATTTCTTCCTTGGTATAGCCGAATTGTTTGACAAATTCACTGTTTACAAAGGAGATGGTGGTGTCGTTCTCAAGGACCATCGTTGCCGCCCCCGTAGTTTCGAAGACCGTCCGATACCAGTTTTCAGATTCACGGATTCTTTCTTCCGCCTGCTTGCGGTCGGAGATATCCATGGAATTGCCCAGAATGGCAGGTTTGCCTTGGTAAGAGATTGACGCTACCGTCTCCATGATCCAGCGCCTCTGGCCGTCTTTGGCGATGATCTGAAATTCATGGGGGGAGATCCGTTCGCCCTGGAGCATCATGCGGGCATTTTTTTTGACCGTTTCCCGATCCTCGGGACGCACGAGAGTATCCGATTTTTTCCCGATGAGTTCATCCTTTGTATAACCGGCGTAGTGGGCGGCATTCGCGTTGACAAAAACGAACTTGCCTTCCTGAACCACATAGATGCCGGCCACGGATTTTTCCGTCAGCGTTTGAAATAGATCTGCCGTTTCGCCCGGGGATTTTTTGTTTTGCTGCCGGTGGCCTTTCTTTTCCATATTTTTCAATGAGATGTCCATGATGCATATCTATAAGGCGCAGGGCCCTGACGTGTCAAGGAAATGATTCAATTAACATCGAAGGGCAAACAACAGGCGGTTGCATTGTTTCCCGGGCTGTGATTTAATAATTCCATGCCTCGACATAAAATGCATGAGCGGTTCCAAACGGGAGAACCTGCGGAGATACAATGGCGGCGGGTGTTGTCGACAATTCTTATCTTTTTGTTTTTGGCCTTGCCTTCCCAGGCGCAGGCGACGATTTACCTCCAATTCCTCGGCGCCGCCCGGACCGTTAGCGGCAGCGCCTGTCTCCTGGAGACGGGAAAATTAAGGATCCTCATTGATTTCGGTTTATTTATGAGCCCTGAGGATCGTTTCCGCAATGATCTTTTGCCCTTCGATCCGTCAACTATAGATTATGTGCTACTGACCCATGCCCATAGCGATCATGCGGGCAGAATCCCTCTATTATATAAAAAGGGTTTTCGAGGCAAGGTAGTCGGTATTGGGGCTACAAAAGTCCTCACCCGCTTGATTATAGGTGCCAGTCTTGATCATACGGACCGGGAAACGGTCGCTCTGTCCGGTTCTCAGGATATTGCGGCGATGATGAGGAACTTCATGTCCATTCCTTATGATCGCAAGCTTGATCTATCGCCGGAGATCGCTGTCCGCTTTCGGAATGCCGGTCATATCCTTGGTTCGGCCATAATTGAGATCTGGTGCAAGGACGGCGAAAAAAACATAAAAATTGTGTTTACCGGCGATATGGGTAATGCATCCATCCCCCTGCTCAAGGCGCCCTTTGACGTCCGGGAAGGCGATTTTGTCATTGTTGAGGCGACTTACGGAACGACACCGAGAACCGGGAGCAAAACAATACCAGTGATTTTTCCCAAACCCAAGCATGATAGCAATTCCTTAGATAGCAAAATGACCAAATTTGGAACGGAGATACGCAAGACCCTGGAAGCCGGAGGAAGCGTTTTGATCCCGGCCTTTACCCTTGATCGTACCCAGAAGGTCCTGTTCATACTGGGCAGATTGAAGCGGGAAGGCATAATCCCTGAGCAGACGCTCGTTTACGCCGACAGCGGTATGGCAAGGAAAATAACTCGGATTTACGGGCGATACGGTGGACATTTCCATCCGGAGGCACGCAAGCTTACGGATGAGGGACATGATCTTTTTCGTTTTCCAGGTTTTCATGATGTTTCCGGGGCTGTATCACTCCGGGCGCACGACTTGGGAAAGCCGGCGATTTATGTAACTTCCAGCGGCATGCTGGAACATGGCAATGCCCCGCAACATCTTGGAAAAATGATCGAGGACCCCCATAATCTCCTTGCTATCGTCGGCTGGCAGGCCCCGGGTTCTCTGGGTTCAAGGCTTCTCGCCGGGGAGCAGCGGGTCATAATTCCTGTCCGTAGGGAAGGGGAGGGCGGTGCAGGCGCCGGCAGAGTTGCAAAGGATGTAAAAATGAGCATAAAAATGTTCGATTTCTTCTCCAACCATGCCGACGCTTGCCAACTGTTGACTTGGCTGGCCGGTTTCAGGAAGACAAAACAGGTTTTTGTCGTTCATGGAGATCAGGAAAACACGCTTGATCTGGCGCGGATTATTGAGGGTAATCTCGGTTTCAAGGCCGTCGCGCCGGAATTGAACGACAGGATAGTTCTATCTGCCGATCAGCAGTACCGGGAGCGAAAACCCGGAATAATGCCATGCGCCGGTCTCAGCGGTGGTGAAGTCTGGAGTCGAACCATGGAATGAGAGCCTTGAATTTCTACCGAATATTTCAGCACGGAGCAAATCGTAATCATGGCGTCGTCGCGGCGAAAGCCGGGAATCATGAACAATAACAAGGGATACTTTTTTTGACAAAGGGATGGCCGATATGATAGTTAACCACTTTTTTAAGGGGTAGTGACAATACTCTATGGATTCAAAAGCATGAAGTCGATTTTTCGGATGAACAGATACTTGTCGGTGTTGATTCTCTGCGTAACCTTGCTCAGTTCCTTTGGCGAGGCGCCGGCGGCGGAGCCCCTGATTCGGGAAGGGGAGGAACTTACGCTGGAACGATGTCTGGAAATCGCCGTCAAGAATCAGCCGGTAATAATGCAGTATCTCTACACCACCCAGGCCAACGAAGCCCAACTGGGGCAGGCAAAATCGGGATATTACCCCAAATTAGATGCCTTTTCATCTTTTACCAGCTACAACGCCGTCAAGCAGACCGGTGACCCCATCCCTCCCATCAACAACCTTTATGGATACAAGTACGGCGATAATACCCTTACCCTTACCCAGAAGATCTATGATTTCGGGAAACGGGAAGACGGGGTCGATGTGGCCAGTCTCAACCTCGATTCATCACGGAAAGATGTGGAAAATCAGATAACTACGGTGGTGAATAATGTCAAGAACGCCTATTATCTCGTCCTCAAGTCAAAATATTCACGGGATGTATATGTTGACGTCAGGGATCAGTACCGCAAACAGCTGGAGCAGGCCAAACTGTTCTTTGAAGCGGGAAAAAAGCCGAAATACGATGTGACCAACGTCGAGGTCTATCTCAGCAATGCCGATCTCAAGCTCATCGAGGCCGAAAACGAATTGAGCAAGGCCCGGGTTTCCCTGAACACTGCGATGGGTTATGACGGTCCTGCGTCTTACAACGTCAAAGAAATCAAGACTCTTGAAAGTTACAAGATTACGGAGCAGGACGCCGTCGAACAGGCAAATAAAAATCGTCAGGATCTGCAATCCCTTCTTGTCCAGAAGGCCTCGGCGGAAAAGTCGGTGTCCCTGGCAAAAAAGGACTATTTCCCTTCCCTTGACGCCAACGCCGGCTATGAATTTGCGGGCAGCCAAACGCCGCTGGCCCAGGGATTGACGGCAGGGGTGAGTCTTTCCTGGAATCTCTTCCAGGGGTTTTCAACCCAGCAGGCGGTGCAGAAAGCACTGGCAAATATGCGGGTTACGGAAGCCAAAATTGCCAGCCTCAAACTCCAGATCACCCAGGAGGTCAAGACGGCCCTCCTTAATCTGAAGAAGGCTGAAGAATCCATCGCCAACGCCAAGATTCAGGTCCGGCAGGCCACGGAGAATATGGAATTGGCTGAACTCCGTTATCAGATGGGTCTGGGTACAACCCTGGAGGTAACCATTGCCACCGTCAATTACAGCCAGGCAAAACAGACGCACATTACTTCCCTCTACGATTATGTAACCGCAAAAGCGAACCTCGAAAAATCGATGGGGGCCAGGTAGCCAGATTCAGGCAATAGGCAATAGCAATAGGCAACAGAAAGAAGGCAACAGGCAGCAGGCAGCAGGCAATCGGGAACAGGCAAAATGCTTCCCTCCCCTTCAAGGGGAGGGTTAGGGTGGGGATGGGTTTCATTAAAGAATAAGTTAAACAGAATAAGTGGAGATAATATCTTGAAATATTTGAATATTAACCTCATAGCCGATTCTGGCCCGGCAAGGAGTGGAAAATCGGCGGGCTTGTTGCGTTTTCACAATATTTTGTCCCTCCTCATGCTGGCGATTTTGATAATTGGCGTTGCCGGATGCGGCAAAGAGGCGCCGCCGCCGGGATTTCCTCCCGCGACCGTCCTTGCCGCCAAGACGATGCAGAAAGAGATGCCTCTGGCGATTCCGGCCATCGGTACTGTGGAGGCCCACAAGACGATCAATATATATTCCCGTGTCAACGGACAGCTCCTCCAGACCCATTTCCGTGAGGGTCAGGATGTCCGCCGGGGTCAGCTCCTCTTCACGATCGATTCCGCAGCCTACCGGGAGAAGCTCCATCAGACGGAAGCTAAATTGGCAAAAGATAGCGCTCAATTGAAGTTCAACGATGAGGAGGCGAAACGTTATGCCTTTCTATTCGGAAAAGGGGCGGTGTCGAAATCGGAGGCGGATAAATACCTTACTGAAGCCGCCTTATACAGCGCCAACGTCAAATCGGATCGGGCAGAAGTGGAAGATGCCCGGTTAAGTCTGGCGTATTGTTCCATCACCGCCCCTTTCGATGGCCGTACCAGCGCCTATGGCGTCAATCTCGGAACCATTGTCCGGGCCAATGACACCTCGCTGACCACCCTCAATCAGATCAATCCCGTCTATGTGCGGTTTTCCGTGGCCGAAAGGCATCTGGCGGACATTCACAAGTACGTCAAGAGCGGATCGGTTACGGTAAAGGTAAGCCCTACGAAAAACTTCACCGGCGAGGTTCCTGCCGGTAAACTGGTTTTTATCGACAATGCCATCGATACCAATACGGGCATGATCACGTTGAAGGCCGAGTTTGCCAATGTCGACAAATCCCTCTGGCCGGGACAGTTCGTCAATGTTTCCCTGCACCTGACGATGCAGCAGGGCGCTGTTGTAGCGCCCCTTCGCGCCGTTCAGCAGGGCGACAAGGGGCAGTTTGTTTTTGTCGTCAAGCCGGATATGACCGCGGACATCAGACCCGTCGTCGTTGATCGCGCCATGGGCGAGGAGGCCGTGATTGCCAGGGGCTTGGCTGCCGGGGAAACCGTAATTACCGACGGCCACCTCAAGGTGCGGCCAGGGGGTAAGGTGGAAATCAAGGAGGACCTCGGGGCCACACAGGGAAACAGCAACGTTAAGCCTGCGACAGGGGGAAGCGGCAAGTGAACATTTCCGCCCCCTGGATCCGCCGACCCATCATGACCAGCCTGGTCATGATCAGTATCCTGTTTTTCGGGATCATCGGCTATCGCAATCTTCCCGTTAACGATCTGCCTCAGATGGACTATCCAACGATTCAGGTTTCCGCTATCCTGCCCGGGGCCAGTCCGGAAATCATGGCCTCTACTGTGGCCACGCCCCTGGAAAAGAAATTTTCCACGATCCAGGGTCTCGAATCCATGACCTCCACGAACACCCAGGGTTCCACATCCATTACCATGCAATTTTCTCTGGACCGCAATATTGACGCGGCGGCCCAGGATGTGAATTCCATGATCTCGGCGGCCATGGGGGTGATGCCGACGATGCCGGCGCCCCCCACCTACCAGAAGGTAAACCCGGCGGAATGGCCGATCATGTTCTACGCCATGATCGGTGAGACGGTCAAGGATACGACGACTTATAACTACGTCGATTCCGTCATTGCCCCGAACCTGTCCACAATCAAGGGCGTCTCCGAGGTCATAAAATACGGGAAAAAATATGCCGTCCGTATCCAGGTCAATCCCCATAGCCTTGCTACCAAGGGGATCGGGATCAATGAAGTTGCTTCCGCTCTCTCCGCGGCCAACGTCAACATCCCCGGCGGCAGCCTAGACGGTCCTTATCAGTCCTACACCCTCGATCCCCAGGGACAACTGAAAAAGGCCGACGAATATAACCCGTTGATTGTCGCTTATCAGAAAGGCTATCCGGTCCGCGTTCAGGATCTGGGGAAAAGTATTGATAGTGTGGACAGCAAGCGGGCGACGGTCTGGTATGTAAACGACAATATGTCTCAGAAGGCAGTTATCTTTGCCATTAGGAAGCAACCAGGGGCCAATGCTGTAGACGTGGCCAGGCAGGTTAAGGAAATAATGCCGAAACTGCAGGGAGAGATTCCCCAGGGCATTGAGGTTCGTCTCCTTTTTGATCAGACGGATTTTATCAGAAGTTCGATCAAGGACGTCCAGTATACCCTGCTGCTGACGGTCGGCCTGGTCGTGATCGTCATCTTCCTCTTTTTGCGCTCATTCAGGCCCACGATCATCCCCAGTATCGCCGTCCCCCTGTCCCTGGTCGCCACTTTCGCCGTTATGTACCTGTGCGGCTACAGCCTTAACAACCTTTCCCTGATGGCCCTCGTGCTGTCCGTCGGTTTTGTTGTGGACGACGCCATCGTCATGCTGGAAAACATCATCCGCCGCATGGAGATGGGGGAGGATGCCATGACGGCCTCGCTGCGGGGCTCGCAGGAAATCGGTTTTACTATTCTATCCATGACGATTTCCCTCGTCGTCGTCTTTATCCCCCTGCTCTTCATGGGGGGTATTGTGGGCCGGATTCTGCGGGAGTTTTCCGTGAGCATTGCCACGGCCATTCTTATCTCCGGGTTTGTTTCCCTGACCCTGACGCCGATGATGGCCAGTCGTTTTCTGAAGAATCACGTCGCCGGTAAACACAGCAGATTGTATGAACTGTCCGAACGGGTTTTCAACGCCATGCTGGCCTCCTATGAACGGAGCCTCCGCAAGGTATTGCAACACCGTTTGATAGCCCTGATCTTTACCTTCATCATCATAGCGGGAACGGTATGGGTCTATAAAATATCCCCCGGGGGGTTCATCCCCAGCGAAGACCGGAACTTCTTTATCTGTTTCGTCATGGCCTCCGATACCATCTCCTATGCCGATATGGCGGCCCATCAGGAAGTCCTCAACAAAATCGTCATCGACGATCCCGATGTGGACGCCATCATTTCCGTGGCGGCGGTTCCCAACAACAACAAGGGTTTTATTTTCGCCCGTTGCGTGGACAGTAAGAAACGTAAACGTTCCATAGATCAGATCATAAACGAACTTCGTCCCAAGGTGAACGTCATTCCCGGCCTGATGGTCTTTCCCATGAATCCCCCGCCCATTGAGATCGGCGGGAAGGAAACCAACGCCATGTATAACTATACCCTGAAGAGTGAGGATCTGAATAACCTTTACATTTATGGCAAGGATTTCGAACAGCGGGTAAGGGCTATTCCGGGGCTTACCGATGTGAGCAGCGATCTGAGTTTCCGGAGCCTGAAGATGGAGATAAATATTGACCGGGACAAGGCCTCCGCGTTGGGACTGACAGCCCAGCAGATCGAAAACGCCCTGACTTACGCTTTTGCTGGCGGCAAGGTGAGCACGATCTACGCGGCGACGACCCAGTATGACGTTGTTCTGGAGCTGGATGAATCTTTCAGCGCCTATCCCGATATTTTGGAGCTGCTCTTTATCAAATCCGCCACGGGGAAACTTGTGCCCCTGAATACCGTGGCCACGATAAAAAAGACCCTGGGGCCGCTGTCGGTAAACCACCAGGGTCAGCGTCCCGCCGCAACCATTTCATTTAATCTACTACCCGGCCATTCGATCGGTCCGGCCACGGAACAGATCAAAAGATTGGCAGAGAAGGTTCTCCCGACCAGCATCTCCGGCAGTTTTGAAGGAGCGGCGCAGGCCTTTGAAACGTCTTTTGCCAAATTGGGGTTCCTCCTCTTTGTCACCATCGTGGTGATCTATATTGTCTTGGGGATACTTTACGAGAGCTATCTCCATCCAATCACGATCCTCTCCGCCTTGCCCCTGGCTGGTTTCGGCGCCCTCTTGGCGCTGAGGATCTTCAGGATGGAACTGGACCTGTACGCCTTTGTCGGAATCATCCTCTTGGTCGGCCTCGTCAAGAAGAACGGCATCATGATGATCGATTTTGCCCTGGAAGCGAAGCGTAATGAAAATAAACCCGCGGAAGAAGCCATTCTCGATGCCTGTCTCGTCCGTTTCCGACCCATTATGATGACAACGATGGCGGCCCTTTTCGGAACCCTCCCCATCGCCCTCGGCATCGGCGCCGGCGGCGAGTCGCGGCAACCCCTGGGGGTGGCCGTAGTCGGAGGGCTCTTGTTTTCCCAGTTTTTGACCATGTACATTACGCCGGTATTTTATGTCTATATAGACAATTTGAATACGCGGCTGACGAAGAGAAAAGAGTTGAAAACGCCTACAGTCTGAACATGATTTATTCAACATGCTGGGTAATTATTTTAAGGAAAAGGGATATTGAGAATATGCGAAAAACTGCTTTGTTGATAAAAAAAATGCTTCTCCAAGACCAGATAATTCGCTGGACAGCCATCCTTTGCTTGACCATGCCCATTACCGGCTGCCTGCCGAAGGCCATACCGCCCCCGGCGCCACCGGCGAAAATCGCCGTTATCCTGGGTGCCGGGGCCGCTAAGGGCTTTGCCCACATCGGCGTCCTGAAGATTCTTGAGGCCCAGAAGGTTCCCATCCACATGATTGTCGGTACCAGCGTCGGGAGCTTTGTCGGCAGCCTCTATGCTTACGGATACACTGCCTATCAGCTCCAGGGTATCGCTATGTCTCTCGACAAGGATGATATTGTCGATCTGGCACTGCCCGATAATGGATTTCTGAAGGGGGAGAAGCTACAACAATACGTCAACAAAGCGGTTCGAAGCGCCCCCATCGAAAAGTTCCGGATTCCTTTCCATGCGGTGGCGACGAATATCCAGACGGGCGAGGAGGTGGTCTTCGGTCAGGGTAACGCCGGGATGGCCGTGCGGGCAAGCTGTTCCGTCCCCGGGGTATTTCAACCGCCCAGGTTCGGAAACGCTGTCTATGTTGACGGCGGCGTCGTGGCTCCCGTAGCCGTGGAAGCGGCTAAGAGGATTGGAGCGGATGTGGTCATTGCCGTGGATATCTCCGGCGGCATGAGCACGACGGCACCGCAGGGCACCATCGATACAATCCTCAAAGCCATTGACATCATGCATAATCGAATTGCGGCAAGTCATTTAAGCAAGGCTGATATTGTAATTCGGCCCAAGGTTGGGTTTATCAGTGGGGCTGATTTGTCCAGGCGGCATGAGGCCATTATGGAAGGGGAGAAGGCGGCCCTTGCCGCCATGCCCGCCATCCAGCAGGTATTAGCGAAACTCAGGCAGGAAGGACGGCTGCCCTGACAGGATGTGTCGGGGTATCTCTTCCAGTCCTGAGAATTATCGCGTTGTGGAAAAGATCGCTCGCATTTAATAGATGTTTATATTCAGATTAAAAGAGGTTTGAAAACAGTTTGACTTGGTGCTATTACCCTACAAATTATTAGCAAGGAGATGATTTATACCGGTAATAATTATATTGCCCAGAATTTTCCTGAGTATGCAAAGCGCATAGGTGATCAATATATCCATATGATAGATAGGATATCTTGCAGCTGATTATGTCACCGTGTGTGCCCGCACATCATGCCAAAAGTCATCGCTGATGTGAGACTCGGCTTGCCACAATCCAAAACCCCGTGAATATGACAACAGAGTGTTATCTGAACTACAAATAGAACAAGCATAAAAGAACTTTGCACTGAAATCGAAATCAAAACATCCGATGGGCGGGTGTGGCAATTACTCACGGATTTCGCCAGTTTTCCCAGTGGAACCCCTTTGTCCGTCGGGTAAAAAGGGAAGCCAAAGCCGGAGCGCGACTCGAATTAAACATCCAGCCTTCGGGTACGAGTGGCATGACGTTCAAGCTCACCGTACTCAAGGCCGACCCAAATCGAGAGCTACATTGGCTAGGTTATCTGCTCGTGCCCGGCCTTTTTGATGGTGAGCACATTTTCACCATTGAGACCCTTGGAGCGAATCGCGTACGCTTTACCCAGAGCGAAGTCTTTACAGGTTTGCTTGTTCCCTTATTCGCACGCGGACTTGACACAGACACGCGACGCTGCTTTGTGAAAGGAACCACGCATTGAAAGCACGGGCGGAACAAACAGGATAAGATAACATCTAGATATTATTAATGTATTTGTAAAAACGATAAAAATTTGGTCAGTCAAAACATGACCGGTGGTTAGGAATATGAGGATAATACATCACTGCAAGACCTGACCCCCTTAGGCTTTCAATAATATATCACCCGTGATTTAAATTTATCCAAAGCATTTATCACGTTCGCGCAATCCTGTAATCTTTGCTCCGTTTTTGATTTTTTTTCAATTAATTCGACAGTTGCCCGTTTTTCCCCGGCGATGTTTTTATTCCAGTCGTCGACCAGTTCATGGGCTTCCTTGCACATCACCAATCTTGTACGCAGATTCTCGAATTCCTTGACCTGGGCCGGGTTGTCGAATTCAATACCTTTGAAATAGAGGGATGAATTCTTCATTCCAGGCTTGATAACTATCCCGGAGGTCGTCTCGATGGCTACTTTATCGGTAGGACTTATTTTGGCCACTACCCAAGCGTGATCGCTATTCATCACAAGTAGTCTGTAACTCCAATTCATAATGTCCTCTTTTAAGGTCCCACCCATTATTTTTGCCTCAATGCCATTTGTCATCAACTGATTCCAGATGTTTATAGCCATGTCCAGACAAGCGAAACGGTCTTCCAGCATATAGGTATGGGTTTTGTGAAAATCGGCGGCAATCTTTTCCACCAGTTGCAGCTTGTTTTGCGGTGGCAAAGAGCTTTTGGGGACTGGTGTAATAAGAGTGACGATCGGCGCGGCTGAGTTAATAACAGATGCAGCAGGGGGTGGATGATACGAGGGCATATCGCTCACCGGCGGAAGGCTTTTCACGGGTGGAGGCTGCATGGGGAGTGAATTATTCACATTGTAATTATTGATAACATAGAAAGCAGCTAATATGGCTAAAATCACGCAAATGATCACGGATAAAATATATTTTACGATGGAGGAATGCCGATTCTTGCCCTGAGATTCAACCAGGGGTGAGGGAATTTGTTTATTGCAGACAGGGCACTTAAAATGTCTATTTCTCAGCGTGTAAGCAACATCATCTGTGTTAAACTCAATGTGGCATTGAGGACATTCTATGTCCATGATCACACCTTTGTCTAATAACGGACTGTGTCAATTATTCTGGATACACTTTTAGTTAAGAAACGTATAACATTATCTTGAATAAATATCGGATACCCATTGAGATGTCAAATACAAAGTAGGCTGTCAAGACTTTTCACCTTTCAAACCGAAGTCAATGAATTCGAGGGGATGGTTGTTGTATTGACTTGCAGAGAAAAAGGCGCCTCCCGTAAAGGAGGCGCCTTTGAATTGTTATTTCCTGAT
>JALNVY010000039.1 GCA_023231165.1 Syntrophales bacterium
TGGCCGCAAATACACCCTGAGCCTCGGCAACAAGATTATTCCCCTTACCAAAGCCGAGAGCGCCCGCTGGAAAAAGGCCGTCCGCCCCATGTTGATCGAATACAGCCAAACGACCACGGCCAAAGGCCTTCCCGGTCAGAAAGCCGTCGTAGAAACAGAAAAGTTGATTAAGAAGTACGGTAAGGTGTACAAGTAAATATATTTCTAAAGTGATTGACAAGCGGCAGAGGAGTTTCTCGTAGCTTGCCGGAGAGGATCTATGCAGCGCGTCGATAGATTTGTAAACACTACCAGCAGGCATATAAATACGATTGCCGGCGCCTCCGTTATGGCGATGATGCTCCTGACCAGCGCCGACGTCGTAATGCGCCTTGTTGACCGTCCCATCCCCGGGACCTATGAGATCATAGGCTTCCTGGGGTCACTGGCTGTCGCCTTCGCCCTGGCCCAGACCTCCGTCGAAAAGGGTCATGTCGCCGTGGATCTCCTCGTCAATCTTTTGCCACCGCGCATGCAGATCCTCATGGACGTCTTTGCCGCCCTCACGGGAACGGCCATCTTTGGCGCCATAACCTGGCAGAGCGCCTTGTACGCCTTGGATCTCAGGCAGAGCGGCGAGGTCTCCGCCACCCTCGGGATGCCCGTGTATCCATTCGTCGCCGGGATCGCGACCGGTTGCGCCCTCCTTTGCATCGTCCTGATAGTCGAGTTTGCCCGCAGTCTGCGGAGGATCAAAGCATGACGGCGATTATGACAGGCGTAACCGGTTTCCTGGTTCTAATCATCCTGATGTTCATGCGCATCCCCGTGGGTTTTGTGATGGCCATCGTGGGTTTCCTCGGATTCGGATACCTCGTCTCCTGGCCAGCGTCCCTCAATCTCCTGGCAAGGGATTTTTTTTCGATCTTCAGTTCTTACAATCTAACCGTCATTCCCCTTTTCATTTTCATGGGTCAATTAGCCCACTACTCAGGAATCAGCGGCCGCCTCTTCAATGCCGCCCATAAATGGATGGGACATCTTCCCGGCGGCTTGGCTATTGCCACCATAGGCGCCTGCGCCGGATTCGCCGCCATCTGCGGCTCGACCAGCGCCACCGCCGCCACCATGGCTACGGTAGCTTTACCCCAAATGAAGAAATATAATTACAATCCCGCCTTAGCTACGGGCGTCGTGGCCGCCGGAGGCAGCCTGGGGATCCTCATCCCTCCCAGCACGATCTTCATTATCTACGGTATCATGACTGAACAGTCTGTCGGCAAGCTCTTCATGGCGGGGGTCTTGCCGGGGATAATCCTGGCAGCCCTATTCATTGCTGTAATCCTTGTCTGGACCCGCCTGCAGCCGGGCTTGTGCACCCCGGCCCCCAAGGCTTCCTTACGTGAAAAAATCGCCTCCCTGCGCGGGGTCGTGGAAACATTTTTGCTGTTTGTTCTGGTTATGGGAGGGCTTTTCATGGGGTTTTTCACTCCGACGGAAGCAGCGGGCGTAGGTGCCCTAGGAACGCTGGCAATCGCCCTCATGGGCCTTAATCTGACTTGGCATTCCTTTCTAAAAGCACTTAACGAAACTACCCGTATCTCATGCATGATCATGGCCATTGTCGCCGGGGCGACCGTCTTCGGTCATTTTCTTGCCATGACCACCATTCCCACTGAAATCGGCATCTGGGTCTCACAACTTCCGGTGTCGCCGGCAGTGATCATTGGCATAATCATTCTCGTTTATCTCTTTCTCGGCTGTCTGATGGACTCCCTGGCCATGATCATGCTGACCATCCCCATTTTCTATCCCGTAGTCACTACCTTGGGTTACGACCCTATCTGGTTCGGGGTCATCATTGTCCTCGTCGCCGAGATTGGTGTTATCACACCCCCCGTGGGCATCAATGTTTATATCGTGGGCGGGGTCGCAAGAGATGTGCCTCTCCATATTATCTTCAAAGGGGCGCTTCACTTGATGAGCGCCATGATCATCCTGGCGGTGCTGCTAATCGTTTTCCCGGAAATCGCCCTTTATCTGCCCAGCCTCATGAAATGATCTTGAATACTTGTGATCAGAATACCCTTGACACAAGATCCCCCTTCATATAGTCCCATCTTACAATCAGATCTCGAAAATACTGAGAGGACTTCCTTTCCAATAGTCTCTGAATGATAATGAATCTTCTATTTAGAAATCCTGTTCTCAGAGGACTGATCTTGCCGGTCGCCCTGTTGATCTTCCTTTTTTCCTGCTCATCGCCAAAATCACCCCCTGCCAAACGTCCCGTTCCGGTCGCCGTGGCCACGGCTATCCAGAAGACCATCCCCTTACAGATCGAGGCGATCGGTGCTGTCGAGCCCTATCAGACCATCTCCGTAAAAACCCAGCTCACGGGGCAGATTACCCAAGTCTACTTCAAAGAGGGCCAGGACGTGAAAAAAGGTGACCCCCTCTTCAAACTAGACTGCCGCACCTATGAGGAAACGGTGAAGCAGGCGGAGGCTAACCTGATCAGGGACAAGGCCCACCTGCAAAACGCCCGGCAAGAGTTGACCCGCTACGCCTTCCTGGTGGAAAAAGGCTACGTGGCAAAGCAGCAGTACGACCAGATCAAAACAAACCTGGCCGCCCTGGAAGCAACGGTGAACGCCGATAAGGCACTCGTGGAAAGCAATCGCGTCCAGCTTCAATACTGCTCCATCCATTCCCCCATTGACGGCCGGACGGGATCGCTGAAAGTAAACAGGGGAAATGTCGTCAAGCTCAACGACGTGGAAGTAGTCGTGATCAATCAGATACAGCCCATCTATGTCACCCTCACCGTTCCCGAGAAGGAACTGGCGCGAATCAAGACCTACCAGGCGCGGCGGCAACTCCCAGCCGAGGCCGTAATCCCCGGGGATGAACGTCCCGAAAAAGGGGAGCTCACCTTCATCGATAACGCGGTCAACAGGGCAACGGGCATGATCACCCTCAAGGGGACCTTTGCGAACCGGGAAAAGCGGCTCTGGCCGGGCCAGTTCGTCAATGTGGTGCTAACGCTGGACATGGAACCGAACACCATCATGGTCCCCTCGCAGGCCGTGGAAAAGGGCCAGACGGACCAGTATGTCTTCGTCGTCAAGTCCGACAATACCGTGGACATGAGGTCCGTGACAACGGGGGCCGTGATCCGGGGTGAGACGGCCATTCTCAAGGGTGTGCAGGCAGGAGAAAAAGTGGTGACAGACGGACAGTTGCGGTTGATTCCAGGCGCCAAGGTCAGCATTAAAGAGAAGCCCTGAAATGGCGCCGGAGCAATAGCATGAACATTTCGAGGCTCTTCATCCTCCGTCCCATCATGACCACCCTGGTCATGATCTCGATCCTCATCGTGGGCCTTGTCGCCTACCGATCCCTGCCCGTAAGCGAGCTGCCGACGGTGGATTTCCCCACGATTCGTGTTTCGGCTAATCTTGCCGGTGCGAGCCCGGAGACGATGGCTTCCGCCGTGGCCACGGTTCTCGAACGGGAGTTTGCAACCATATCCGGTATCGATTCCATGACGTCCATAAGCTCCATGGGCGTTACCCAGATTACCATCCAGTTCAATCTGAACCGGGACATCGACGCCGCAGCCCAGGACGTCCAGACAGCCATCGCGGCAGCGACCCGCCACCTGCCCCAAAACATGACGACGGCCCCTGCCTACCGGAAGTTGAATCCGGCCGAGCAACCTATTCTCTACCTGGCCATGAGTTCGCCCACCCTGCCCCTTTCCAAGGTCGATGAATATGCCGACACCCATTTGGCGCAACGCATCTCCATGCTCAACGGTGTGGCCGAGGTCCAGGTTTATGGGTCTCAAAAGTATGCCGTCCGCGTCCGCCTAGATCCGAAGGCGCTGGTCAGCCGTGCCATCGGCATCGATGAGGTCGTCGCCGCCATTCAGTCGGGGAACGTAAATCTGCCCACAGGCAACCTCTCGGGGGCTCACCGTACTTTTACCATCCAGGCCTCGGGACAGCTAACGGATGCGTCAGCCTACCGGCCGCTGATCGTGGCTTACCGGAACAATGCGCCCGTGCGACTCAGCGAAGTGGCAACCGTTATGGACGGGGTTGAAGATGACAAGGTGGCTTCCTGGCTCAACAACGACCGGGCCATCGTGCTGGCAGTTCAGCGCCAGCCGGGCACGAACACCGTCGAAGTTGTCAAGGCCATCAAGGATCTTATCCCTCAATATCGGGCCGAAATTCCGGCGTCCGTGACGTTAGATATCCTTTATGACCGGTCCATATCCATCAAGGAATCCGTCCGGGATGTGCAGATTACGTTTCTGATCTCCCTGATCCTGGTCGTCCTCGTCATCTTTCTCTTTCTGCGCAACCTCTCGGCAACGGTCATCCCCAGTCTCGCCCTGCCCATCTCCATCGTCGGCACCTTTGCGGTGATGTATTTAGCCGGATACAACCTCGACAACCTTTCCCTGATGGCCCTTACCTTGAGTGTAGGGTTTGTTGTCGACGATGCCATTGTCATGCTGGAGAATATCGTGCGGCACATGGAAAAGGGTGAAAGTCCTCTGGAAGCCTCCCTCAAGGGCTCGGCGGAGATCAGTTTCACGATCCTCTCCATGACCATCTCCCTGGTTGCTGTTTTCATTCCGGTGTTATTTATGGGCGGAATTGTCGGCCGCTTGCTCCACGAATTTGCCGTCACCATCACCGTTGCCGTCCTTATTTCCGGATTTGTTTCCCTCAGTCTGACGCCGATGCTCTGCAGCATGTTCCTCCGGCCCGCGGGGAAACAGCGGCATAGTCGCATCTATCAATTGTCCGAACGGTTTTTTGACGGTATGCTCCGCTTTTATGACACTACTTTGAAATGGGCCTTAAGGCGTCGGCTCACAACGCTTATTCTTTCGTTTGTTTTTTTGGTCGTCGCCGTTGTTCTCTACGCCTTTATCTCCAAGGGATTCCTGCCAAGTGAAGACACGGGTCAAATCACCGGTTTCACCGAAGCGGCGCAGGGAATATCCTATGAATCCATGGTGGAACACCAGAAAAAAGTCGTCCAAATTATCGAGAAGGATCCGAATATTGAGAAGGTGATGTCGCGTGTCGGGTCGGGGGGCGGTTCGTCCATGAACACGGGACGCTTGACTCTCCGCCTTAAACCTCGCCAGGAAAGGCGCCAGAGCGCCGATGAGATTATTCAGAAGCTTCGGCCACAGTTGGCAACGATTCCCGGAATCCAGGTCTATCTACAAAACCCGCCGCCCATCCGGATCGGCGGCTATCAGACGAAAAGCCAGTACCAGTATGCCCTTCAGAGTCCGGACATGAACGAACTTTACAAATACGCCCCCCTGCTGGAAGCAAAGCTGAAAGACATGCCGGGATTACAGGATGTGGCCAGCGATCTTGAGATCAAAAGCCCCCAGATCTCCATAAACATCAACAGAGACAAGGCCTCGGCCTTAGGGCTAAGCGTTGGTCAGATCGAAGCCGCCCTGGAAAGCGCTTACTCCGCCAGACAGATATCAACAATTTATGCACCCAACAACCAGTACCGCGTGATCATCGAACTTGATCCGCAGTACCAAAAGGATCCCGCGGCGCTTTTGCTTCTCTATGTCCGCTCCTCTTCCGGAACCCTGGTCCCACTAAATACGGTAGCAACTATGGACTGGACCGTCGGACCGCTTACGGTGAACCATCTGGGCCAACTTCCCGCCGTTACCATATCATTCAACCTGGCCCCCGGGGCATCCCTGGGCAACGCCGTGGATACAGTGGAAAAAACGGCCCAGGCCATCCTGCCCGCGACAATAACCTGTACTCTCCAGGGAACCGCCCAGGCATTCGCGTCCTCCATGGTGGGCCTGGAGATGCTGATCCTGGCCGCAATCCTCGTGATTTATATCGTTCTGGGCATCCTTTATGAGAGTTTCATCCATCCTTTGACGATTTTATCTGGCTTGCCTTCGGCCGGCCTCGGCGCCCTCCTGACGCTCCTCATCTTCCGGATCGACCTCAACCTTTACGCCTTGGTGGGCATCATCATGCTCGTGGGCATTGTCAAGAAAAACGCCATCATGATGATCGATTTCGCCCTGGATGCGGAGAGGAAGGAAGGGAAGAAGCCGGAAGAGGCTATTTACCAGGGCGCCCTGACGCGCTTTCGCCCCATCATGATGACAACTATGTCGGCCCTGATGGCAACGTTGCCCATCTCCCTCGGTTTGGGTGCAGGCGGAGAGTCCCGCCAACCTCTGGGCCTGGCCGTGGTTGGGGGGCTCATTTTTTCCCAGATCGTGACGCTCTACATCACCCCGGTGATCTATACGTACATGGACTCGCTGCAAGTCAGGCTACGTCGAAATTACCGCCGCATACGACCTGCCCGCACATCATGATATTTGATCCGAGTACGAAGAATATTTTTCCTGTCCACCCTGTCTTATCAATAACCACCGCGGTCCAACCTGTCCCGATCCTGCTCTATTCCGATGTCCCGGTCACTCTTATAATCATCCTCAATAGTTGTCGCGTCCCGGCGGGAATCACGATTTCCGGCGCATCCGGTAAATGATATCAAAACACTGCAAATAATTAATAGCGCTATCAAAAAATGCGATTTTCTCACCTGCTTACCCCCCCTTCCCTCAAATGGATATATCTGATGAATACTGTTATACTTGCTTGCTAGCAATGATCTCCTCGATGAATTTTACGATCCATAATCCCCACAGCGTTATGATGACAATCCCGGCGATGCAGATGGCCGCTAAAGAATAATCTATATTAAACTCAAAGGCATTTAATATCCTGGGATCATAGCGGCCGGTCTCCATAAGGGGCAGATGAAATTTATCTCCGAGATTGTAAAAGTAATCAAAGGAATTGGGCGGCTTCATAATTGTGTGAAAGCCCCAGTATTTGCTCACGGTGGTATTGCCGATATGCAAAGAGCATTTCCAGGGCGGATTGAAAAGTACAAACAGCAAGAACTTTATGGATGCGATAAGGATGATAATTTTAGTGACGATAAACTTCATGTTTCTCTCCTGTTGGTTATCGGGTAGTCTTCACCATTATTTTGGTTACTTCCCTTCTTTCAGTTGTTTCAAGACCTTGCAGGCCTGCTGATAGCCGAGCTTGCAGGCCTGGTCAGCGTCCTGCACGGCCTCTTTCTTATTACCCCGCTGGTAATTGCACCTTCCCCGATAGTAGTAGCTCCAGCTATTGTCTGCCTTCAATTCGATTGCCTTCGTAAGATAACCGATACAGGCGTCATATTGATTATCTTTTTCAGCGAGCCAGCCCAGCCAGCTATATGCCTCGGCATGGGTCGGGTTCAATTCCACAGTTCGCTTGAAATCTGCCACGGCCTTGTCAGGGAGATTCAGCTTACTGTAGGACCGACCTCGCCAGTAATAAGCGGCGCTGTTATTGGGATCGGTCTGAATTGCCAGATCATACGCGGCGATGGCCTTTTTAAAATCGTTCTGTTTGAAGAACCGGTGCCCCACCGACAGGTTCCCGGCACTTTTCCCGGCGGCAGGAGGAACGGCAGCGTCCCGGATCTCCCCTTTGATCAGCGGGCTTACCTTGCCCTGCCGGTTTTCATAGGAAGCGGCCGTGATCTGCCAGCGATCCCGCATATACACGAGGGTTAGATGCGCCTTCCCCGCACCGTTTTTCCCCTCAACACGGAGGGTAAGCCGGGCCTGGGCCGTGCCGCCCGAGGTTTTGAGGGAGGATGGAAACCAGGGCGATGTTTCCGTGACTTCCCCGAGATCATCCTTGATCTGCTGATTTTCTTTAACGAAGGACGAAGCGATCTTGAATGGTTCAGAATCCTTGATAAAGTCGTTAATGCCAAAGAGGATGGAGATAATAACAATGACCACAAGGAAAGGCCAGGAGCGTGAAGCGCCTCCCTTAGGCTTTACCGGTTTATAAGTCTTTTTCCCGTCGCCGGGCTGTATGGGCTCGTAATCTTTCCCAGAAGCCTGGCCCAAATATGGCGCCTGGCTGGCAGCACGATCCTTTTTCCTGAACTGCGCCAGGACGTCCGGCAACTTCATTTTTGGCACGGTGGTCATGATTCCCCCCCTCTTTGTCATGACATGGTGATGTATTATAGAGAGAATGTCCATTCTGTCAAGACAAACCCCTCATGACAAACCCTTCATTAATATACAGTCAATCCCCACAGCCCCGTCATCAAGACGAATAATAAAATAATACACAATGTTATGCTCCCGGTATGTCGTTAACCCGGAAGGCCAGCAGGGTGATATCGTCGAATTGTGGCGCCCCCTGGGCAAAGGTCTCCACATCTATCAGCAGACAATGGCACATCCGCTCCGGATCCCGATCTTCCTGCCCGGCATTCCAGGCTGCGAGCCTCTCTTCGCTATATAGGATTCCGTTCGCCGTCTGGGCCTCCGTAATGCCGTCGGTATAAAAGAGCAGGATATCTCCCGCTTTCATAGCGAGTGGCCATTCATGATAGTCGCTTTCGAGCAGGGGTCCCACAATCGGATCGGAGGGAAGATCAAGAAACCCGGATGCCTCTTCTGTGCAGAGTAGGGGGGGGTTGTGGCCTCCATTGGCAATGACCATTTTTCCCGTCCGCAGGTCATATTCGGCATAGATGACGGTAACGAACATGGTGGCATCGTTATTTGAGGCCAGCATCTGGTTAGTTTTGAAAAGGGTCTTCGCCGGGCCTCCCCCCTCCATACCATAAACCCTGATTAAGGCCCGGGACATAAACATGAACAGGGCAGCAGGGACGCCTTTACCCGAAACGTCACCGATCATGATCCCGAGTTTGTCCGGTCGGATGAAGAAAAAATCATAGAAATCCCCGGCTACCTCTTTTGCTGGAATCATCTTTCCATAGATGTCGAATTCACTGACATCGGGAAATGGTGGGAAAGTATGGGGGATAATAGATTGCTGAATGTCCCGGGCCACCTGCAATTCACTTTCCATCCGTTCCTTGGCCGCGGTAGTTACCCGCAGATTTTCGATAAAGGCTTTAAGGTCGGCCGACATCTTGTTGAGTACCTCCGCCAGTTCTTCCATTTCATCCCCCGTGGGAATGTGAAGCCTAGCATCGAGGTCTCCCGCACCGATCTGACGGGCATGAAGGACGACCTGGCGGATGGGACGGGAAATCCCCCGAGCAATCAATACCGAGACGAGAACCATGATGATCGTGGCCAGGAGGGAGGAGAATAGAAAAATGCTGATGGTCGCATCTCTTTCCCTGCCGATAGTTTCCTGGGCATCAATCAGGGGGCGGTAGAATTCATCGACATAAACCGTCGCGAAGAGGATACAGGCCGCCCCCCTCACGGGCACACCCACAAAAAATTTTTCTCGGATGGAACCGTCCTTTTCCTCCCAAAGGTAATATTGACCAACCGATTGGCCGGTCAGATTCTTTTGAATCGCCTCCCAGAGGGAAGGAAGTTTATAACGAAAATCAGATAACCTTTTCCCCTCGATATCGGGATCGGGATGAAAGAGATACCTGCCGTCCCCCTGTCCCACGCCGTCATGGAGGCCGCTGTATCCCGTACTCTGGATCTTCTGCACGATAATCTTCCTTAGTTTCTGGTCTTTAGGATCCAGGGGGTGGTTCTGAAGGTAAATCTCCACTTGTCCCGCCAAGTCATGGGCTTTTTCCCCGAGAAACTTTTCCAGACCTCGGCGGATCGTTGTTTTCATTTTATCGGCATTGTCCGTAGCATTCTCGGTTATCCTGACCACACCGATAACGGAAAAGATTGCCGAGAAAAGAATGGCCAAGGCGCCATAGACAAGAATCAGTTTGGTACGAATGGTCATGAATTTAACTATCCTGTCACTATTTGTTGATGATGCTTTTATTGAGAAGATATGCTAATTATAGATTGAGGTCAAGAAGGGAAAGGACATGGATACATTGACGGTAATTAAGCAATTAAAACATATTGATCAGTGTGATGCGACCCAAAAACCTGATAATTTTATTCATTCGTTCCTGTTCGGCAATGCATGTATTACGCAGGACGATCAGGGGGTAAGGTCCCGCCTGAAGATGACCCACAGCACAGAGGGATGGATAGGCATCCCCCATGGCGGCATCGGCATGGGCATCCTGATGGAGCTGGCGCTCCACATGAGAAGTGCCGGATTACACTCTGTTAACCAGTATCCGTTCAATGTCGAATATCGCCTGGGGGGAGCGAGTCTCCGTATCGGCGATGTCGTGGAGGCGGCCGTAATTCGCAACGAAGACGGTTTATCCGGGCGAATCTTGCAGGAGGGTGAAGACAATCCCTATCTACTAGCCAATATCCACTATGGAAAGGAAGGCCCCCATAATAAGGCCCAATTTCAGGCTTCCCTCCCCGTCCGCTATGAAGATATTGAAAACCGGTTGCTGCCGCTACCCTATTACCGCAACTGCTTCGTCTGCGGGGTAGAGAGAGAAGAACCGGGACTGCGGCGGCGCTTTTATTTCGTTGACGGCGAGGGCGCGGAAAAGATTGTTGTCTCCATTGCCGGTTTTGATGAAGATGATATGCAAAGCTTCAATAGGTTCCAGAGGGATGGAATCTTCCATTCTTTGCCGATACTGGCCCTCATCGACGAGACATTGGGTTTGGCAGCCTTCATGGTATCTGCCAGTGGCGGCGTGACAGTTCGGATTGATTACACCTTCTATCGTGATATCCAGGTCGGGGAGAGACTGCTTTTCTTCGGACGAGGAGGTAAGCTGAGGGGGAAAACACCGTCACGGATGATGTGCTGGGCCTCCGGTGGCGCCGCTGCGATTCAAGATGACGGGATGCTGGAGCCTGTGGTTTCCGCCTCCGGCCAATGGTTGGGCGTGCCGGCCCTGACCCGGCAGATGCGGGAGGCGCTGATTCCCGAGGAACTGAACCGGCGCGCCTTCGATCTTGCGGGAAGCTGAAACCCTAAAAAGTAAGGATATCATCACTTTTGTCGATACTCTGGAACCCCTCCTTCTTGCAGTCAATCAAAGATGGATCAGGGCGTGGGGAAGCGGGCTTAGAAATTCCTTAAACCCGCTTCCCCACCTTAGAGCTTGTCCGTAATATTACATTTCCGCCGGAAGACTTAGATCCTTCATCCAGTCTTGGGATGAACCATCATAAACCTTCACATCCTTGTAACCAAAGAGTTCGGTCATCAAGAACGACCAGGCGGTGCAGAATTTCCCTGTATCGCAATAGGTGATGATTTCCTTAGCTTTGTCATTGCCGATCTTTCCGGTAATGAGGGCTGCAAGCTCGTCAGAACTCTTGAAGGTTCCATCGGCGTTATACGCCTGTGATGTCGGCAGATTGACGGCTCCGGGAAGATGGCCCATTCTCTCGACAAAGGGAAGCTTCTTCCTTCCTGCGTAAAAGTCCGGTTCTCTGACATCCACCAGCGTCGCCTTGCCGAGGCGACTCTTTACGTAGTCCTTATTTACAAACAGATTCTTGTTCAATTTTCCTTTGAAGGCTTTGGCCTTAGCCTTGACTGCGTCCGTACTCAGAGACTTTCCGTCCTTAACCCATTTGTTTTGACCGCCGTCAAGGAGGGCGACATTATCCACCCCCAGGTACTTGAGAGTCCAGGCCACCCGGGTAAGATCGACGCGATCCGTGGGGGCGTCCATTTTGCCGACGACCACGACAATGGAGTCTTTCCCAATTCCCGCATTCCCGGCTACTTCTATGAGATCGTCAGCGGCGGGTAGTTCGTTGAGGAGATCTCCCTTTTTGATGGCCCAGGTTCCGTAGAATACATTGACCGCTCCGGGGATATGACCAGCTTTGTATTCCTCCACTTTTCTTACATCAAGAACGACAAGCCGCGGGTTGGCCGAATTCACCTGCACCCATTCCGTAGAGACGATGGGCGTTACGTCTCTGGCCCCCGCCGCCAAGGGTATGGCCATGATGAATACCATCAGGGCGATGAGATATAACACCTGTTTTCTCTTGAAAATATTTGCCTTCATTTCTTTCTCCTCTCTTTCTTAGTTTTTTTACCTTACTTTATTATAAACACATCTTTCACATTTGTCATTGATGTGAAGCAAAATAAAATAAAAAAATAATGCTTGCATTTTCATAAAGGATGATTTAGTATGCTGGCAAGTTGATGTGCAGTACGTGTTTGTTGTTACTGAGTTACAAGGAAAGTCGACCGCACAGACCACAGAAATGGAAAGTGCGGTTTTTTTGTTTGCACAAACAGTCTGCCAGCCGAATAGTTCGGCAAAATTTAAAACGGTTCCATAGAGGAACCCCATAAAAAAGGAGAAGTAGAGATGTCAGAAGGAACAGTTAAGTGGTTTAATGATTCAAAGGGATTTGGTTTTATCGAGCAGGACGGCGGCAAGGACGTTTTCGTGCATCATTCAGCAATCCAGGCAGATGGTTTCAAATCATTGGCTGAAGGTGATCGGGTAAGCTTCGAGGTTGTTGCCGGTCCCAAAGGTCCAGCTGCGGAGAAGGTTCGCAAGCTGTAAGAACGATGCTTCATTTTACATTAAAAGCTCCCCCTGTAATGGGGGGAGCTTTTTTTATGTAAGTTCTTTTACCTTAAGCGGTGTCAATTGCAGTGAGAACAAACTCGCAATATTAAGGTTGACTATTGGTTTCTTATTGGGTATAGAGTAACTGTTATTTGCATCAATAAGTATTGATAGTCGCATAGAGTATTAACCATGATGTCGTCCGGAGGACAAAGATTTAGAACATGAAAAACAAAATATTCTTGTTGCGTTAGATGGGTTTTCCTTTTATCCAAACGCTTTTCTCCATTTTGCACGCCCGCTTTCTTTCCTGATCCAATCCAAATCTTCTTTTTCCCAGGAGTGAGAATATATGCCCTTGAGATTCGGCTGGCACATGGAGGCATAAAAAAACTGCTAAGAATAAGTTATATCAAGCACTTATTAATGATGTTTATTTTCGGTTTCATGCATTTTGTATGAAATTAATGGATATAGGAGGTGCGAAAATGTCACATATTATATTCTGGAAGCAATCCATTGAGAAAAAAAAATGGATTGGGATATCGCTGATGGTTCTTGCTTTATCGGTTCTTGTCATTGGAATTCTCTTCCGTCAGGCAGTGGCGGATATTAAGATCAATTTGCAGGAAGTGATAGCAGTACCTGGGATTATGGAACAATATGAGCACTACAAAACGAAGGAGGAAATTTATAAGGTTCTTCGCAATAGTGGCATTGAACTTGGAGATGCAATGGAAGTTGCCAAGGCCGTTATTGAACAGTCGGAAAAAACCAACATTCCGGTGACCATTTTTCTTGCGATTATGAAGAAAGAAAGCAATTTCTCCGTCGCCGCCCGATCACCAGTCAATGCCATGGGGATCATGCAGATTCATCCCATCACGTGGGATGCTTATGCCAAGAAACTTAATCTTCAGGGGTCCAGAAAAAAGGCGTTTGATCCTTCCTTGAATATCATGGTTTCCGCTGCTATTTTAAGTGACCTTTTGGATTGCTACAGGAAGCAGGGTTACCAAGATCCACTCCTCTGGGATTATGTACTGTCCGCATACTATGCAGGGGTCGGGTCCGTCAGGGGGGGGTTAAATGAAAACCACAGGCAATATGTTAAAAGAGTCAGGAAATACGTCCGTGAGATGAGTGAAACCATCGACAGTTAATGAAAATAGAAGCTTGATAATGTAAAGCATATGTCACACAATAGTGGCAAACAAA
>JALNVY010000040.1 GCA_023231165.1 Syntrophales bacterium
AAGCCTGGGTGGCGGAACTGGTAGACGCAAGGGACTTAAAATCCCTCGATCCTTGAGGTTGTGCGGGTTCGATTCCCGCCCCAGGCACCAAATGAAAACAAGGAATTACACCGATCTCCTTATAGTTACCGAGACCAAAGAGGTCAATTTTAATCCCATAAACAAACAGTCCAATTCAGGGAAAAGTCCATGAAAAGAAAATCAGTAGTAATTATCGGAACAATTGTCTTTTGCATGCTATTGCTTGTTTTATGGTTACCAGGTACGGGGCTTGCCGGAGAGATCGCCAGAGACGGACGTTTCATTGCCTACGATAACGGGACAGTTTTGGACACGAGCACAAACCTGATGTGGGCGGCACGTGATAATGGCAGCGACATAACCTGGTCGAAAGCTTTATTGTATTGTGATAATTATCGAGGGGGCGGCTATACCGACTGGCGTATGCCTACTCAGGATGAGCTGGCGGGGTTGTATGATCAGGCTAAAACGTATAATGCTGACTGTGGTTACAGTATCCATTTGACGTCCTTGATTCATCTCACCTGTGCTTGGGCTTGGGCTTCCGATACACGTGATACAAATGCTTCCATTCTTTATTTCGTTGATGGCTCTCGGTACTGGGTACGCATGTTCTTCGACTGCCCTTACACCCGTGCCCTTCCGGTGCGTTCTGGCAAATAGGTTCTGTCCCCACCGGGCCGCTCTGGATACGAATGACCACCTGAACTATTTGGCGTTACGTACCGGGAGTACCCGGTAGTAAATCGTCTGGCGGTACCAGCCCCGTTCGCCTCCGTTGAAAAAGAAGTTGGCAGCATCGGCACCACGTGTTTCGGAAGCCCAAGAACCAAAACAGGTGATATCAATCAACTTCGTTGCCACATGGATTTCATATCTTTGATCGCACACCCCTCGTCTGGATTTGCTTGGATCATAAAGCCCCGCCAGCTCACCCTGAGTAGGCATACGCCAGTCGGTATAACCGCCCACCCGGTAATTATCGCAATAGTTCTTGGCATTCTGCCAGTTAATATCATACCCGTTGTCTGCTGTTGCCCACATCAGGCTTGTGCTTGTATCCAGAACCGTTCCATTGTCATAGGCAATGAAGCGGCCATCTCTTTTAATCTCTTTTGCCGAAGGTATTGAAGACTGCCCGCCCATCACCAGCCTTTTCTTTTTTTCCTCCAGTATCCTCTTTTCTTCTTCCAGAGCCTCCTGCTGTTCGAAAAGCTCTCTTTCCTTCCTGATTCTGTCTCTTTCAGCCTCAATCTGTCTTTGCTCGACAGATAATTTATCTGTCGCTGACGAGATTACCGGCGAAGATTGTTTGCCGGGAGAGAAATAGAACTGCCCTTCCAGTGATGATAACTCCCAGGGCACCTGACGCCCCCCCGTCTTCCTTCCCAGGTCCCTCCTGACCTCCTTGAAGACCTCTTCGATGGGAAGGCCAGTGGTATTCATATGTCGTATAAGAGACTCCGTATAAGGGCTGTTGCGCCCGCTGCCATCAGCAGCCACCTTGCCGGGGCTGGTAGAATAGGTAATCAATGTTCCTCTCGGTGCGTCGGATATGATTGCCAGTCCCCGGCTTCCTGTCCTAAAGCTCCTTACAAATGGATTGTCTCTACAGGCATCGAGAATTACAATATTAAGATTATTCCCGGCATTTCCCATCTCAGCCAGCACGATCTCGGTATCTACGGCCTGGAACTTGACGTCTGTATCCCTATTGATCCTTGCCCCAACAGGAATAAGGTAGTTCCTGCCACTTATCTGGACCCCATGCCCGGCGTAGAAGAATAGCCCGACACCGCCCTTCTTCAACTGATCGCCGAAATCCCGGATGGCATCCTCCATCTCCTGGTGGCTGGCGTTCATCTTCAGCGTTACGGAGAAGCCAAGCCTCTGGAGGTTTGTGGCCATATCAGCAGCATCATTGGCGGGATTCTTCAATGGCGATGAACTATAGACACTATTGCCGATCACCAGGGCTGTGCGCCGCTCCGATGCGGCATTAACAATACCCGGCAAGGAGAGGGTAAGAAACGTAAGGCAGATAAGGCAATGGATGAGGAGGATTAGACGGCTGGTTTTTCTATTCATGGACTGCACCTTGAATCGGACTGTTTGGTTGTGGGGTAAAATTGATTCTTGAACTTAGGGGACTATAGGGAGGTTGACAGCATGTGTCAATGAAAAATGGAGAGATGACAGGACTGCCCTTGATGCCTAAAATTATCTGTCCTAAAAGAATTCCTAAGGGAAAGTTTTTCCTTCAGGATATGAATTAAGAGGACTCGCCCTATTTAATTAGACAGTATAAAAATATTTCTTGACAAGTCTATTTGAACAGTATAAGTGAGCAGCTAAAGAGATTCTTCGCATGATCGATCAACCAATAACAAGCTGTCTAAGTATGGAGAACTAATTATGGCTGAGGCGGGGAAAGAAGGTTTAATCAGCAGCATTGCCGTACTGGCCAGGACGGGTTTATCGCGCGCAACCTTGAATAACTATATAAAAATGGGAATGATTCCCGCGCCGATTGTGAAAAAACCGGATGATCCATCTATCAAGGCAAAACAGATTGGTTATTTCCAGGACTCTGTATGGGGTACGATTGATAAAATTAGACTGTATAAAAAGGAGGGACGTTCCATGAAGGAAATAGGTTCGCTGCTATCTTTGAAATCCAACAAGCCGTCCGGAGAGAATTTTCCCGAGATCCCGGAAAATGATGCGGGGACGTTCAGCGAGAAAAGATGTGCCGTGAACGTTCCGGTAGGAAACCTTGAAAAAGAACCTTACAGCGAAGATATGAAGCAACGAGAATCCCACGATATGCCAATTCCGGAAACAAACGATATTCAACTTACAATCCATGAACTCCAATATCCGTCTTATCTGCTCAACAATAAATTCGAAATAGAATGGATTAACCCAGAGGCCGAAAAAATTATTTTCGGACGCAGCATCCGCTCTATAAAAATCGCCGAAGGGAGAAATATATTTCGCTTGTTGATCGATATGGGTTCGTCTTTGGAGTCACACCGTCCGATGCTTGATTTCCATATGTCCATGTTTGCGAAGAGATTTCAAAAAAAGGAGATTAATAAGCTTTATCCTGCCATTACCAAAAACGAAATTTACATGCTTGAGGACCTTTATGACCGTATGGATAATCAATCTTCTCCTGCTGTTTTAGGCGCCTATATGAATCTATCCGGCGATCCGGAAACCATCTATCAAGGACATAAGATACAATTTCGTGAGGGAATGTTATGCGTATACGCCCCCGCAGACAAGATGATGCAGGGTGTTTTGGAATTGCTTTCCCGGAGGGGAAGGTTGATCAATGATCTACTCAAGCAGCGCCTGCCGACCCAAATATTTTTTGCGGTTATGGTTGCCGATCTTCAGGACTCCGTCCGGATTTGTGCTGAATTGCCTCCGGAAGAATATTTTGCTCTGATCAACCAGATCTGGAAATGCATGGAAGGTTCTTTTAGAAAGTACTACGGCACATACGGAAAACATACCGGCGACGGTATGGTCTATTATTTCCTCAGGGATTCTGATTCAAATTATATAATGAATGCAATTCTTTGCGCCATGGAGTTAAGGGAAAGCATGAAGAAGTTGAGCAGTGAATGGAAAATCAACAAGGGATGGTTTAATGATCTATTTTTGAACATCGGGATCAACGAAGGAGAAGAATATTTCGGAATGATCCCGGCGGCGCCTTCGATTGAATTTACGGCGCTTGGTGATTCCGTCAATTATGCAGGTCGTCTGTCTGACCTCGCCCGTTACGGTTCCATCTGGACGACCAAAAATCTTATAAGCCGGTTAAGTGAAGAGGAACGAAAGATAATACGCTACGGTATTCGCCGAAAGCAACAGGACCGGGAAGTTATGATCGAAAATGTTTTCTCGAGGGTCATGGATCTGGTTCCGCTGGACAGTCCCAAATCCAGTAAGTTCATGGATATCGCCACACTTCCCGTGACCGAGGTGCTCAACTTGCGTTAATGAAATGCGTACCATCATTTCGTTAATGAAACCGGTTCATCAGGGGGTTCTGATTATCTGAAAGGCTCGCTAAAGAAAATCACGGCAATTTAAGATTGCCGACAGAGGGCGATCCGGGCATGATAATGCGGGACTCTTCCTTACGCTGTAATTCTTTTGCCTCCTCAACCATCTTTTTTATAAAGGCGTCCAGGGATTCCGGGAATTTGTCGATTGCCTGCTGAAGGTTTTTCGCTTCAATGGGAAAACGGACGGGGAGGGGACCTTGCTGTGTCATCAGTTGGGTATTGCCGATAAACATGACCTTGCGCTGTTTATCAAGCTCGGCATTCGGCTTGACGGGCGTCATCTGATGTATGGATCCGACCATCAAATCAGAGAATATCTCTTCCCGGTAAAGATTATTTTGATTGATCCTGATGCTGGCTTGCTTATTTTCTTCCATAGAAATCTTCCTCCCCGAAGCACGCATTGAATGGTGCCATATTTTCCGCCGCCACATAGCATAGATAGCAGATAAAGCAAATCAGATTCTTACATTCTTTTTGAATAACTGAAAATATTTCGATAAACATAAGTAATCATTAACTATGTAATAAAAAGACTTGCAAATTATCTTGGAATTTGGATATAGAGTAGCCCACTGCAAGACAGGGCAAAATCCTATCATCGAAGTCAATGCTGTGTTCGTATGCCACCGTTGTAATAAGTCCTGAGATTGCTTAATTAATGAAGTCTCTGTTGGGAGGTCATCATGTGGAAGATGGATCAGATACGGAATTTCCGTAAAAAAATCCTCGCACCTGTAACGATCATGTTTATTCAACACCACCACGCCAAGCATTCATTTAATATGAATATCCCGATGTTTCTTATTCCCCTTATCGCAGTCCTGTGTACGCTCGGGGTAATCTATACAGGTTCCGTTGTTATGGAACTCTTCAGATATCAGGTAATGGAAGATCAACTGCGTGATTACTCAGCGAAGGTTGCGGAATTCAATGCCGCCCTTACTTCGGTTAAAAAAATGGAAAGCGATCTGAAGACCTTGATCTCCTATGGCAGCAAGGAAAAAATTCTTGAAAATGTGGATACTGCCGATATGGGAACGATGGATATTTATCAGATCGAGAAGCAGATCCAGGTATCTATGAATACCGTGGCCAGTATCAACGAATTCCTCCGCACCCAGAAAGACATATATCTATCGACGCCAAGGGGCTTTCCTATTGACGGGAGAATTACATCATTATTTGGCAGTCGGGCAAACCCGGTTACCGGGAGGGTGGAACTGCACCGAGGCATCGATATTGCTGCTCCATCCGGTACAAACGTCAAAGCGACAGCGGACGGGGTGGTTAGTTTTTCAGGATGGAATGGGGGAGGCGGAAACACGGTTGTTATCGAACATGGCCATGGTTTTTCGAGTTGTTACGCCCATAATCGCGCTAACAAGGTAACGGTGGGACAAAGGGTCAAACGGGGTGAAACAGTGAGTTATGTCGGGGCTACAGGTAACGCCACCGGCAGTCATGTTCATTACGAGATATGGCAGGGCGGAAGAGTCATCAACCCGAAACAGCATATGGAGGGATCTCGTGTTCAATAGAAGATCGGACAGATTGAAGCTGGTCTTGGGAGAAAATTCGAAGATCACCGGTAATATCGAGTCACCGGGGACGGTGTTTGTCGATGGGACGATTATCGGCAATGTGGACGGGGCAAAGGTTATCCTTGGCGAACATAGTTACATCAGTGGAAATATCAAGGCCGGATCGATCATTATCGGCGGCAAGATTGACGGCCATCTGACAGGAACAGACAAGGTGGAAATCAAGGCGACGGGCCATGTTACCGGGGACATTACGACGAAAACACTATCCATTGCAGAAGGGGGGATATTTAACGGAACCTCCTGCATGGAAGTCGATGCAGAAAAAACGATAGAAGAAACAGACGGCAAGATCGTCGAGTTCCTGGCCAAGGAGCAGTAGCAGACGTCCCTATCAAAGGCCTTTGGGAATTCCCGCTTCACAGGGAACGGCGGTCTGACAAAAACCGCATCCGTAACTGCTGAACCCGAAATGACTTTTTGAATATTCAGCGGCTATCTCGAAAAGATATTTCCTACAGACATCCTTATTGTGCCCCTTTTCCGTGATAGCGCCAGCCGGGCAACGGGAGATACACTTTCTGCATTTCCCGTTTACGTAAAACAGGCAATAGTCGTGATGATGGCGGTATTTTCTTGGTGTGGGCGGAATCGCAATTTTGGCAACCAGAGATCCACAGCGCATGGCCTTGCCTTTTTCGGTAATCAGACCATCACACAGACCAAAGGTACCGAGTCCGGAGATATAGGCGGTGTGACGCTCCGACCAGCTGGAAGCGAAACCGTACCTTTCTGAAGTCTGCCATCCCCAGGCGGAAGAAAGAACAGGAACGACAGCGGGATGGCCCTCCTGAGCAAGAATGTCTGCCAGATGGCGGGCGAGGTCGAGATTTGTTTCTTCACCAAAATTTCTTGATCGCGACCATCTTTCGGCAGGATATTTTTTCTGCCGACGTTGATCTTCCCTCGTTGCGGCACTCTGGGGGAGAACCCAACTGATGACTGTAAGATCATCCGGCTGTATGGGAATTTCAGGAAAAGAAAGAGAAAAGATTTCTAACGGTGTCCAATAGAATGATCCGATATCGGCCTTAAGCTGCGTATATAAAGGGTCATTGCCGTGGGAAAAACCGATGAGTGCTTCATCCCAGGCCTTTTCTCCCGAAATGGACTGAAGCGAGTTATGGGATGAGGAAAGAAATTTGCTTATTGCCGAGATAATAAACAGGCTTGATGCCGGCATTGCTCCTCCTTCACGTTATATGGACAAATTATTTTCGATGTTCTATAATGGAATCAAAAAAATAATGCAAATCCTGAGGCGACAATGAAAGATATTTTCTATGCTCCCGTTGATCAATCATCCGTGGATCATGTCCCGGCGTTGCGAAGCCTGCTGGAAAAAATGTTCTGCACCTGGGCCGCAGGTGAAAGGGTAGGGATCAAGGTGCACTGGGGAGAACGGGGTAACCGGTCATTTCTATCCCCCGCATACGTCAGAGAAATTGTGCAATGGCAGCTAGACAGAGGTGCCAAACCATATATCTTTGATACGACCGTCTTGTATTCAGGAGGCCGGCGGACCGCCGCAGAATCACTCAAGACGGCGCGGGATAACGGCTATGAAGAGAAGTACCTGGGCTGTGAGATTATTGTGGCCGATGGCAGCGATGGCCGGTCGGTGACGGATATACCTGCCCACGGTAATCACTTTGCGACCGCCCAGGTAGCCGATGTCTTTAGAGAGACTGACGCCTTCATCATTTTTTCACATTTCAAAGGTCACATGGCCGCAAGCTTTGGCGGGGCTATCAAGAATCTATCGATGGGTTTTGCCTCTCGGGCGCAAAAACAGCGGATGCACGCCGATGTCCATCCGGAATTGATAAGGTCTTCCTGCATTAAATGCGGTTTATGCAGCGAAGTCTGTCCGACGGGGGCCGCCCGGCAGGATTCGGAAGAGTATCCTGAGTTCGATCTTGAAATGTGCATTGGATGCGCCCAATGCATCGGTCTTTGCCCGGAAGTTGCGTTGAGAATTTTCTGGGAAACAGACGACCGCGTCTTCCAGGAAAAGCTTGTTGAAACAGCAGCGGCGGTCTGGAAAATGATCGCCGGCAAAACGATCCTGATCAATGCCTGTATCCGTATTACCGCCGAGTGCGACTGCTGGCCCGGGCATAATCCGGTCATCGCCCCCGATTACGGTTTCATCGGCGGGTATCACCCGCTGAGCGTCGATGAAGCCTCCCTGGAGAAAGTCGGCAAGGCGCCCTTCGAGAAAACCCATCCCCACGTAAACTGGGAAAGGCAGTTTACTACGCCCGTCAGATCGGTATGTAATTCCGTTTCCAAATCAAAGCGCTATCTTCGTCGGCATCGGCAATCGGCTCCTCGACGTATGAAAAATACGCCTGCGTCGCCTCTGCCTTGCCGCCTTGATTTCATCTTTGATTTGGAAACGGAATAATAATAAATCAGGAACGGACGTATTTTCCATCAACTACCTCGATCAGGCCCTTGCTCAGCAGTCTTTCAAGGTGCTTGACCGTCAGGGCTCGCTCTCCGAATTCAAAGAAGGCAAGCGGTTCCCGGGGTTTCCCATAAATGAGCCAGGATTGAACGATTTCATCTATGCTGTGGGGTGTGACGATTAAATTTAACAGTTTTGCTTCCCGCTCATAAATGACATTTTCATACTGCTGCCAGAGCTTAGTTCCATTATCTGTGAAGACTCCCGTGTCGTGGCCGGTAAACCATATATTTGCAGGCGTTGCCCTTAATCGTCCGAGGGAGTCGATCGTGTCTTCGATGCTGGAATAAAGATCACCGTACCAAGGCCCGAAGGATGTCATATCGTAATCGCCGAGAAAGAGAATACCCTGCTCCCGGAAAAGCAAGGCCAGATGGCCGGGCGTATGACCGGGGGCGCCGATAACTTCCACCGTTGCATTTCCAAAGGGAATCACATCGCCGTCTTCAAGATAGGAAGCAGGCTCACGGGGGCGGAAATGGAAAGTCTCCTCAATCATATGCCGCCAGTAATCCCGGTGCGATTGCCTGGGATTGTACCAATCAAGCAGGACTTCGATGTCCATTAGTGGCGGTGCATCCTTCCGGCAGATCCGCAAGGGAACATCTCCAAAGAGGTCGAGATAAGTGAAATGATCCTCATGCCAGTGGCTCAGCCAGACTTCGTTGACTCCCTCCCGATCCCGGATTTCTTTGAGACGATCCTCGTTGGAGGCAGGGTCGATGATGATTCCCGGTCCCTGGATATAGACGGAATTGCAGTAGGGATATCTGCCCCGGTTGATGCCAGGGATGAACCATATGGGTCCAAAATGTTTTTCTTCAGGTTGCATGTCAAAACTATAGGGAAGGAAGCGGCATGCTGTCAAGAATAAATGCGGTGATGGTATTTTCTTGACCTCTTCGGAAATTTCTCCTATAGTCCGTCCCTCGATTTGCAACCTATTAATGAAGAGGTATAAACTATGAAGATCATTCTATTAGGCGCCCCGGGAGCTGGTAAGGGCACCGTCGCAAAATTGCTGACGGATCATGACGGATCAGTACAGATATCAACAGGGGATATTCTGCGCGGCGCCGTCAAAGCGGGTACGGAACTTGGTAAGCAGGCAAAAACGTATATGGACGCAGGAGATCTCGTCACGGATCAACTGATCATGGAACTGATGAAAGAACGATTGGCTGAGCCTGATTGCCGGCAGGGATTCATTCTGGACGGATTTCCCCGCACCATTCCCCAGGCCCAAGCCCTTAAAGGACTGATGGCCGATTTGAAGATCAAGCTTGACTTTGTCGTCAGTCTGGAAGTCCCTCGCGACGTAATTCTCGATCGTTTGACCACACGGCGCACCTGTTCCAATTCCGATTGCCAGGAGATCTATAACATCAAGAGCAACCCGCCTCTGCCCGACGGGACATGCAGGAAATGCGGAAGCCCTACGATTCAACGGGATGATGAAACGGAAGCGGCAATTCAGCATCGTCTGGAAACCTATGCAAAAAAGACTTCCCCCCTTATAGAGTTTTATCAAAAAGAAGGCCTGCTGAAGCAATTTGCATCTCTCAACAGCAAAGACACCGTCGAGGCCATCAAGAAGCAACTTCCATAATGATTGATTACGAAAAGGAACTCAACGATGAACAGTGTCGGGTCGTCCTTGAAAAAGACGGGCCGTTACTGGTCATCGCCGGCGCGGGTAGTGGCAAAACCCGGACCCTGACTTACCGGGTTGCTCGGTTGATCGAATCGGGTAACCATCCCGAGCGTATTTTACTGGCCACTTTTACCAATAAGGCCTCGCGCTCCATGATGTCCCGCGTTGCCGCCCTAATGGAGATGGACGTAAGCCGCCTGTGGGGTGGCACCTTTCATCATCTTGGGCACCGCGTGCTGCGTGCCCACGCAAAGCGCCTCGGTTATGAGAACAATTTTCTCATTATCGATTCCGATGACGCCAAGCAAATGGTAAACCGCTGTATTGCCGAAACAGTTAAAAACGATGGCCCCAAATTTCCACGCGGGGACGTCCTGCGAGGGGTGATCAGCTTCTCCCGAAACACTGACGAAGCTCTTGCCGATGTCATAGAGGACAGATATCCCTATCTGACGCCTCATCTGGATGCGATTCTCGCTGTTGCCCAACTCTACGGCCAGGAAAAGAAGCGCCTCAATGTCATGGACTTTGATGATCTCCTCATCAACTGGCGGCGACTCCTCGTTGAACATCCGGATCTACGGAGTTCATATGCGGAACGATTTCTTCATGTCCTGGTTGATGAGTATCAGGATACGAATGTTCTCCAGTCGGACATTACCGATCTCCTTGCCTCCCACCATCGCAACATCATGGTCGTCGGCGACGACGCCCAGAGTATCTATGCCTTCCGGGGGGCAAACTACGCCAATATCATGGGCTTTCCTGAGAAATACAAGGAATGCAAAATTTACAGGTTAGAGGTGAATTACCGCAGCACCCCGGAAATCCTGCATATGGCCAATCTGAGCATCCTCAATAACGATAAACAGTTCAAGAAATCTCTCCGGGCCATTCGTCCGAAGGGCATCCTTCCGGCACTGGTCCCGCTCAGGAATGTCCAGATGCAGGCAAATTTTGTGGTTCAACGCATCATCGAGTTGATCAGGGAAGGCTATCCAATTCAGGAGATCGCCGTGCTCTATCGCGCTCACTTCCATTCCATGGACCTGCAGATGGAGATGACCAGACGGGGAATACCCTTCACGATCCGTTCTGGAATCCGTTTTTTTGAACAGGCCCATATCAAGGATGTGACCGCCTACATGCGGATAACCGTCAATCCCCGCGATGAAATGGCTTGGAAAAGGGTTCTGGGTCTCTATCACCGTGTTGGCAGGCAGACAGCGGACAAACTCTGGCAATGGCTTGCCGCCCAGAAAGACCCCCTTGTTGCTGCTGCCGGCGAAGATTTTCTTCGCAAGGCTTCACAATCGGCTAGGCCGGGGCTTACAAAATGCCAGGAACTCCTGAAGGAACTGGTTGCTATAGAGAACAGGGACATCGGGATGATAATTGAAACTATTCTGGCCAAGGGATACGATAATTATCTTCAGGCCGCCTATACCGATGCAATACAGCGAACTGATGACCTTTATCAATTGGCCGTATTTGCCGCCAAGTTTGCCTCTCTCGAAGATTTTTTACAGGAGATGACCCTTCTTGCCAATATCGGCGAGGAAGCGGAAACAGACGCCAAGGAGGGTGAGGGAAGGGTAATCCTGAGTACCATCCACCAGGCCAAAGGTCTGGAATGGTCAGTGGTTTTCATCCCCTGGTGCGCGGAAGGCATGATTCCTCTTGGCCGGGCGCTGGCAGATCCGGAAGGAGAGGAGGAGGAGCGTCGGCTCTTTTACGTGGCCATCACCCGGGCCAAGGACCAATTGTACCTCTGCTATCCAACCGTCGATTATCGGAGGGGAGTAGGATATGTTCCGATAAAACCATCACGCTTTATCCGGGAGTTGACACCTACACTTTCCTCTCTCCGCGAAAGGCCTTACGAACACTGGTCAGTAGATGAAGAGTGACGGCTTCGTAAAAAGACCCGGATGCGGCGTTACGCTGCATCCTTCGTCACCGCGGCGTACGACAAGTACGCCTCATTCCTAAGGATTGGCGCGCCTTACCTGCGGAGCTTTTTACGAAGCCGTCGATTATGGTCAATTTTCCATCTTATTAAGGGTTTATCGAGACTAGTTAATCCCTACAACCAGCGATCCGATTTTTGCTTTTCATCGTATTCCGCCCGCAGGGCGATCTGGGTTGCTTCGGCAATATCTTCGACCCTTTTAACCCAGTCCTCGAATTTAATATCCACGCCGAAGATCCCTACCATCTCGTCACGTTCATCGATAATTGGCGCTGATACAGTGATGCATAGCGCTCCCGTCATCTTGGAAATATAGAAATTCGTAACGTGGATCTTGCCTGTTTGCAAGGGCTTGATAAACCAATCCCGATCGGATTGATCTGTGCCCACGCCGTAGTTTTCATATTTTGCCCTATCCTGGATGTTCGTAATATTTCGTGTCGTTTTACGACCGTTCATGTCAACGACATAGGCAAACTGGATAGAGGGATTTTCCTCTATGCATTGCTGCATCACCGGTTCCTGCGACTCCGGTTTCATCGTTTTGATCGCCGGATGTTCGATCACCTGTTTGACGACAGCCACGGCAGCCTGGGCGGCCTGGTATTTAATCTTGTCAAGCTCGGACATGAAGAGTTCCGGGAGATATTTCCGAACCCGCTTTTCGAGTTCCTCATTGGAAATGCTGGTGACACGTCCGGATTCGTACTCCTCCGTTATCCACTTGTGAATTTTGGAAATCCCGGGATGGCGCTTGTCAATGGCGGCTTCTTCATCAAGATGAAAATGAGTGTTGATCCAGAAGGCGATCCCTGACTTGCCGGATTTGTCCGTTACCATGGGGATAATCGGTCTTTTCAAAATCTTGGTAGTGTCAAAGATATTGTAAATCTCTTCACATTTGATCAGGCCATCTGCATGGACGCCGGCGCGGGTGACATTGAAATCGGCGCCGATAAAAGGATAATTGGCAGGAATTTTGTGGCCGATCTCTTTTTCAAAATAACGCGCGATATCGGTGATAACCGTCGTATCGATGCCGTTGGTTGATCCCGTCAGGCCTATGTATTCGATGATCAGGGCCTCAATGGGGGGATTGCCGGTTCTTTCTCCCAGCCCCAGCAAGGTAGAATTAGCGGCGCCGCAACCATAGAGCCAGGCTGTGGAGGCATTGATCAAAGCCTTGTGAAAATCATTGTGACCATGCCACTCCAGGAGATGACCGGGAACGCCGGCATCATCGATAAAGGCCCGGATTAACTTGTCAACGCTTCTGGGCAGGGAAGCGCCGGGATACGTTATTCCGTATCCCATGGTGTCACAGAGACGGATCTTGATATTAATCCCCGATTCCTCTCTTAGTTTCATCAGTTCAATGGCAAAGGGAATGCAGAATCCATAAATATCGGCACGGGTGATGTCCTCAAAATGACAGCGAGGGATAATGCCTTCGTCAAGAATGGAGCGAACGATATTCAAATAGTCATCCATAGCTGTGCGGCGGCTTTTATTCATCTTTAGAAATATATGATAGTCGGACACGGAAGTGAGAATGCCCGTTTCTTTCAAGCCCGCATCCTTCACCAGGTGAACATCTTCCTTGGCGGCCCTGATCCACCCGGTGACTTCCGGATATTTCAAGCCGAGAGCCATGCATTTTTCAACGGCTTCCCGATCTTTTTTGCTGTATAAAAAGAACTCGGTTTGACGAATAACGCCATTTTCACCGCCGAGACGGTTCATGAGCACAAAAAGATCAAAAATCTGTTTTACCGTATAAGGCGGTCTTGC
>JALNVY010000041.1 GCA_023231165.1 Syntrophales bacterium
GCCTAACGGAAGACCAAATCCGAGCGGACCTGGCGGACCTCGTGGAGCGATCCGGGGGGACCATCCAGCTAATCCCCTTTGCCGCCGTGCCGGGTATCCCCTACCAGAGGCCGCCGGAAACTGAAATCCCTCTCGCCGGCCGGACCTTCACCGGACAGATTCCCCGGGCGGACCGAATCGCCAGCTTTTCCTATTTCATCGCCCACAAGGATGATGAGCTTGACAACGCCGACCGGGATCAGGCCCCGCTGACCGGCGAATCCACCCCCGCTGGCATCTTAGCCCCTCCCGCGCCTTCCCCTGGTTTCATGTCTCCGCCGGGATTGACTGACACACCCGCTCTCACAAGCATCTTTGCCTTTCCCGCCGGGACGCGGGCAGGCATATTCATTCATGATATATTCGAAGCTCTCGATTTTACCGACAACAGCGCCATCGAAGCAGTTGTCGGGAATAAGCTTAGCGAGCACGGTTACGAGCCATACTGGCAAGACGCGCTCTGTACGATGATCCGCAAAGTCCTTGCGGCGCCCCTTGCTCCGTCCGTCCCCGGATTGCGGCTTTCCGCCGTCTCCCCCGCCTCCTGCCTGCGGGAGTTGGGATTCTATTTTCCCCTGCAACCGGTCACTCCGGAAAAACTGAGCAGGCTCTTTTCCGGGAAAGGCATTCCGGAACATTATCCCCGGCAGATGGGACGGCTGAACTTCATGCCCGCCCAAGGCTTCATGAACGGTTACATGGATCTGGCCTTCAGATTCGCGGAGCGGTTCTATCTCATCGACTGGAAATCGAATCTCCTGGGAACAAACATCGATAATTATGGCCAAGACGCCCTGAGGCTGGTCATGGAGGAAGATTACTACCTCCTTCAATACCATCTTTACGTCCTGGCCCTGGATCAATATTTGAAGTCACGGCTGGGCGCTGATTACGATTACGAGCGGCATTTCGGCGGTGTTTTTTATCTTTTTCTCCGGGGCGTCGATCCGGCACGGGGAGAGGACTTCGGTATCTACCGGGATCGACCGACACCGGAAACAATAGCAATCCTGGCCCGGGGTCTGATCAAAACGGAGTAGCATCTTGAAATGAATCAACACTTTGATCAACTTTACCGGCAGCAGTATCTGTCGGCGCTGGATTTCCACTTTGCCCGGTTCATCCAGGGGCTCGCCGGTAATGACACTCCCGACGTTGCCCTGGCGGCGGCTCTGGTCAGCCGCTGGCGCGGCGAGGGCCATATCTGCCTGGATCTTTCCATCCCGGCCGGAAAGTTCCTCCTCCCCGGAACCAATGATCCTGTTCTCCGCTGTCCCGAACTGGATCGGTGGTGCCAAACTCTCTCTGAAAGCCCCGTCGCGGGCCAGCCCGGAGAATGGAAACCCCTGATCCTCGTGGGCTCCCGACTCTACCTCTACCGCTACTGGGAATACGAAAACAAACTGGCGACGATCCTGAAGCAAAGGATGGAGGCGGTTCTGCCGACATTTGATGAAAACCTGCTGCGGGAAAGTCTTGACCGCCTTTTCCCCCCTCCTGTTTCCGACAGCGAGACAGACGGGCGACAAGGAGTCGACACACCGACAGACTGGCAGAAAGTGGCTGCCTTTACCGCTTTTGCCAAATCCTTCTCCGTGATTTCCGGTGGACCGGGTACGGGCAAGACCTTTACGGTCGCCAAGATTCTGGCCTTCCTCAGCGAACAGAGCGGAGGTAAACCGCTACGGATCGCCCTGACCGCCCCGACGGGCAAGGCGGCGGCCCGGATGCAGGAGGCCATTCAGGAAGCAAAATCCGGCCTGCCCTGCCCGGAAGCAGTCAAAGCTGCTCTTCCGGTAGCGGCTTCCACAATTCATCGTCTCCTAGGCAGCGTCCCCCACGCCCCATATTCCCGGTATCATGAGGATAATCTCCTGCCCATAGACGTAGTCGTCGTAGATGAGGGCTCCATGATCGATCTGTCCCTCCTGTCCAGGCTCGTCCAGGCCATTCCTGATTCCGCCCGGCTGATCCTGTTAGGAGACAAGGACCAATTGGCCTCCGTCGAGGCCGGGGCCGTCTTCGGAGATATCTGCCATACGGGATGTCGTCCGGCCTATTCGCCGGCTTTTGCCGAAACCTGCCGGCACATGACGGGCGAATCCATTCCTGTCCAAGGGACGGGCCATTCCGTCCCACCGGCTGCCGACTGCCATGTAGAGCTGCTCAGGAACTACCGCTTCCACACTGAGAGCGGGATTGCCGCCGCCAGTCGCGCCGTAAATGACGGCGACGGCCCGGGGGCGTTGAGCATCCTGAAAACTGCGTCAGCCAAAGACGCCCACTGGCAACCCCTGCCCTCCCCCGAGGCCCTCTATAAATCCCTCGAAAATACCCTGACGGAAGCATTCGCCGACTATCTGACCACCACCGATCCCCAGGAGGTTTTCGGGCGTTTCAACCTCTTGCGGATTCTCTGCGTCCTGCGGGAAGGTCCTTACGGCGTCGGTCATGTCAACGACCTGATAGAAAAGATCCTGCACCGCAGCAAGATCATCCGCAAGGATACGCCGTGGTATTCCGGACGGCCGGTCCTGATCACCCGCAACGATTACACGGCGCGGCTTTATAACGGCGATATCGGCATCGTCCTTCCCGATCCGGAGGGGCAGAACGAACCCCGGGTCTTTTTCCCGACCCCGGAGGGTACATTCCGGAAAATCCTGCCCTCCCGCCTGTGGTCATACGAAACGGTCTTCGCCATGACCGTCCATAAAAGCCAGGGCTCGGAGTTCGACCGGGTCCTGTGCCTCCTTCCCGACCGGGACACCCCGCTACTGACCAGGGAATTGATCTACACGGCCCTTACCAGGGCTCGCCGGGATGTAACTATCTGGGGCCGGGAAGATGTTTTCCTCAAGGCCGTTTCCCGGCAAATCGAACGCTCCTCGGGGCTGCGGGACGCCCTGTGGCCAGCGAATGGCGGCGATGGAAATACCGATTGATAATTTATGTTCCTTCCCCGGACAAAGGAATTCTCATCAATTAATTTTATTTACCTTCTTCCGGATCGACCCATCCAGACAAGTCCCGCCAGCCCGGCGATGAGTAATCCCGTCACTGTCCAGGTGCCGCCGGCAAGGGAAGGGAATAGAAACAGGTAGGAGGCGCCGCAGGCGGGCCCGACAAACAGCCCGGCGCCGAGAATCGCCTCATGCAGTCCGCCGTGGGCCCCTTTTTCCTCCGAGGCGTTTATGGAATAGAAGAGCGAAGAATAGTAGATGAGCCCGATCGACAGGCCAAAACCAACCTGTGCTGCCAAAAGCATGGGCACGGACCGGGGATGGACAAACGCGGCAAAACAGGCCGTCATAACGGCGAATGCCCCGATGAGCCACGTGATATGGTAGTGCCATCCCGTCCAGTGCCAGAGGATGCCGAAGGCGGCGAGTCTCGCAAACATCCAGGCCGAGCAGATGATTCCGGCGGCCCCCGTGGACAAACGAAGGCTCTCTGAAATGGACGGAATCAGGGGCATTGCGGTATTTATGGCGACATAGGAGAGTGGATTTGCCAGCCAGGCCATGTGCAGGAGCCGCCGGGAATCGGTCGGCCCATCTGTCTGTTTCGCTTCGGTTACAACCGGCGCAACGGTTTCCCCCTTTCGCCGCAAACGCCCAGCAAGGAAAACCAGCACTACCTGGAACGCCACCAGACACAGGGGAAGCCAGAAAAGACTTGCCATCCCGAGGCGCTCCAGAAGCAGTCCGGCCGTAAAGTAGGCCACCGCAGCGCCCACCGCCCAAGTGACGTTATACATCCCCACCATGTCCGATAGGCGCGCACCGCCGCCTTCGCTGACGATGGCCTCCAAGGCCGGCCAGGTAAAACATACGGAAACTGTCCAGACGGCAAACACAATGACCTGCCCCGCGACGGAATCCCAGAGCAGTCCCGCCGCCAGCGATATGGCAACGCCGATGAGCCCTCCATAAAGCCCCCGCACGTAGCCGAAACGCTCTGCAAATACCCCGCCCTGCCACGCAGCAAAAATGTAGACAAGTCCGCTGAGCGCGGCGAGGAGCAGGTTCTCCAAGTCGCTGAACCCGAAACGGTCTCTTACGTAAAAAAACAGGAAACCGGAATAGTAGACGGCAGCATAGCTGTTGATTAAAACGACAAGATAAAAAATGATTTTCGACGGGCTCATGGACGTAGCAATCACATTACTGAAAGATCATTTATTTTTTATTAATAATATCTACGCTATTATTTGAATTTAGAGAAATCTATGCCTTGTGAATTCCCCCGCTCAACAAACTACGCATTCTCGGTTAAAGGAGGCGGCGCAATCTCTGCTTGGTCTTTGTGAACCATTCGGATCGCCTCCATCGGACAGGTGCTTATGCATAGTCCGCAACCGATGCACCTTTCTTGAACAATCCTGTAGATATCTTCCTCTTCGGTAATGGCATTTACCTGACAACGTTCATTGGCACAGATTCCACAACCGGTGCATTCATCGGGATTAATTTCAGCGTAATAGGCCAATAAAGAGCGTATTCCACCTGATTTACATGCCTTTAAGATCGTTTAAAGCCGTCTGAGGCAGTAGCCTTTCTCTCTCTGATTACATGGGATAATGAGCCATAGGTTATCCCAGATGATGCAGCCCAATACCATCTACGGAATGAAACATTGAAGCGGGCATCCATTCAACGTTTGACTTTAAAAAAAGATGCCCCTTCCCTTTCCTGCCCTTCTCCTCTTTGTGTTCATGAAGCCACACCAATAAAACAATCTCCTTTAATCGTGATGTTTTTCATTTGTCATGGAAATCAGATGACTTTCTTCCGGCAATCGATAGCTACCATCAGCTACCAGTGAATGCTCAGAACGATATTCTAGTATAGTTTTCAATCGCTGAATTTACCACAAAAAAAACCTGATGAACCGGTTTCACCAGATGGATTTTTTGAGGGACAGACTTTACAGAATCCGTTTATTCCATGTCCCAAGCTTTTCGATATGTATATTAGCCAACCAGATTCTTAATGGTGTTGATAACCGGATTAGTGAAGAGAGCAATCAGCACTGTGTAGAGAGCGAAAACTCCGGCGACTTCTCCCGTGTATATCTTCTCATACTTGTGTTTCAAGTTGATCACGGTCGTCCCACCGATAATCAAGCAACCAAGCTGGAAGTAGGGGAAGTTTGCCACACCGGCCGCTGCGTATTCTGCCATCGCGAAAGTTCCAGTAAAAAGAACAACCACCATTGCCGCTACAATCGTCCCTAATGTCTTTTTCATGATCTGTGTCCTCCTATGTCTATTTTTTTATTTGTTTTCTTTTGACTTTATACATGGAAATCAGGCTGGATGAAGAGAGTTTTGTAATGAAGCTTTAAAATTGTTTGAATGAAACGATGGAAACTGAAATTCATGAGAGCGGACAAATTATTTTAACGCCCATTTCCGTAATCCCGGTTGCAGCTCGCGCCGGCATGCCTATGGGCAATCGAATCTCTGCCGTCATTCCCATATCCCATAGGACAAAGCCTGATCTCCAACGGCAAATACCCTGATCAATATAACCGTTCATTTCTCATCCCATATTCATCATTCCCCTGATTGTTAAAAATTGCTTTCGGGATTATCTTAGGGTCGAAAGGAAGAGAGAGGAGACTTAAAGACCATGACAACGATCAGTCAAAAAATTGAGTTCAATCCGCAAAGAGACATCCTGGGGAAGACAATAGAGAGAAACAGGACCAGCCGGTTTCATATGGTAGGCCTTAAAGGATTATAAATCGTATCAACGGAGAGAGGAGATAAAGACCATGATCAAGACAGCAAAATCTGGAGAAAAGAAACTACAAGACAAGAGCGAGAAAGTACTGGGGAAACAGGAAATCGAGTGCTACGAATCAACCTTAGTGGACAACGTTGTATTTTAATGCCACCACAATAACGATTCTTATTTTGAGAGAGGAGGCAAGGATCATGAAAAAGGAAAAGAAAGCATTCAAGGGTTGGGTTGACCCGATGGCTACGCCTTATAATTACAAGAAAGGCTGAAATCCAAGAAAACACGAAGTCTGCCATAGAGGCAGAAGTGGTCGAGAGAGGTAAAGAGACCGGATGCTACAAAAACCTGCCTCTCTCAGGTTAAGGGCGGAGTTGAATAGACTCCGCCCTTATTTTTTTAGAAACAGATCATAGCTCCTGTTGTCATCTGACGGAGGTTTTTTTTGACCTCACCCGATATTTTCAAGATCCCTGCCCTAAGATTATTCCGAAAGATTTCCTTTGACAAGATCAAGTAATTTCTATGAATATCTTTTCAAATAAACAGAAGGGATCAAAAGGAGGGGGTTATGGATTTTGATAATATTATCTTTCAGAAAGCTAATCAAATTGCGACAATAAGGCTGAATCGTCCTAAATATTTTAACGCTTTGGACTTTCCTCTTGGAGCGGAGCTGGCCAAAGCCCTGGAGATCTGTCATGACGATGAAGACATCAGGGTTGTTGTCTTAACAGGAGAGGGTAAAGCTTTTTGTTCCGGCGGTGATCTTCGATTATTTAGGGATCAATTAGATAGCAGCAATCCATCAGAGGTCGTACGGCAACTTGTGCGAGTTTTCAATACAATTATCCACGGTGTCCGCTCCGTGCCAAAACCCGTTATAGCCTCCATTAATGGCGCTCTGGGCGGTGGTGGTTTCAGTCTTGCCGCTGCATGTGATATTCGGATTGCGGCATCGTCTGCTATCTTCAGACAAGCATATACCAGCGTCAGTCTTGTTCCTGATGGAGCATGGACACTGATGGTTCCCATGCTTATCGGCTTAGGGAAAGCGACGGAATTGGTCCTTATGGACCCCATTCTCAGTGCCAAGCAGGCTATGGAAATCGGCCTTATTAATCAGGTCGTTGATGATACTGATCTCCAGATGGTGACTCAGGAAGTAGCAGAAAAACTGGCGAAAGGTCCAACCAAGTCATTTGCCATCGCCAAGGAAAATCTTAATAATGCCATGCTTGGCCTTCTGGAACGGCAACTTGAACTTGAGCGATCAGGAATGATTAAAGCTGCGAAAACAGATGATTATAAGGAAGGTCTTAGGGCGTTTTTCGAGAAAAGAGAACCTCATTTTACTGGGATATGAAGCCAACCCTATAAAATCATAAAAAAGATCACTTGAAAGGACTGGCTATGTTTACAAGAGATCAAATCAGAAACACCTTGACAGAATGGAATAATGCCTGGAATGCCCATGACCTTGACAGAGTAATGGATCTTTTTCATGAAGACATTGTTTTTGAAAACTGGACAGGCGCAAGATTGCAGGGTAACGCTCTCCTGAAGAAGGCTTGGGGACCCTGGTTTAGCAGCCATGGCGGATTCTACTTTTCAACGGAAGACATCTTTGTTGATGAAAAAGAGCAGAAAGTGCTCTTCCAGTGGTCCTTGGAGTGGCCATCCAATGAAAAGGGATACAAGGGCAAGTTGGAGAAAAGACGAGGCGTTGATGTGATTCATTTTCGGGATAACAAAATCAGCCACAAATTTACATATTGCAAAACGACCCTTGAGATCGAAGATAAACTGGTGAAACTTACCACAGGTGAGAATCAGGGCAGTCTGGCAGTGAGATATGAAAAGGAGTAACATCGTGAATCAGGAAAAGCGTAACTTTGATCATGATGCATCATTATGGGATGAAAAACCGGGAAGAGCAAAACTGGCCGAAGATGTTTTTTCGGCATTAAGAAGGGAAATCACTCTTACTAAGAATATGGATGTCCTTGATTATGGTTGTGGAACCGGCTTGATCACGTTAAAAATTCAGCCCTTTGTTAATACCGTCACAGGTATTGATTCTTCAGAAGGAATGCTGAATGTTCTAAATGATAAGATCAGAAGGCAGAAATTAACCAATGTCTCAACCCGACATCTTGATATAGAAGCCGGTGAAGGTCTCCATGATAGGTTCAATTTGATCGTTAGCAGCATGACCCTGCATCATATTCAACAACCGGAAATCCTGATAAAGCAGCTTTCTGAAAATTTACATGCCAGCGGCTATTTGTGCATCGCCGACCTTGACCCTGACGATGGATCATTTCATGGAGACAACCAAGGAGTGTTTCATTCCGGATTTGAGAGATCCCATGTGAAAGATATCTTTGAGAAGGCAGGATTCCAACATATAAGAGACATCACAGCCGCTAAGGTCATCAGGGATGTTGAAGAAGGCGGCTCAAGAGAGTTTTCGGTTTTCTTGGTGAGCGGTCAAAAATAAGGCTGCTCTCTCAAGAGAAGGCCTCTATGGAGTCATTTTGATCCGTATAACGCCAAGAGAGGATTAAAACATGAAACCTGTAACTACGATTGTCGTGCTGCTTCTTATTGCCATATCTATAGCGCAATTACTGAGGCTTATTTTTCAAGTTGAGATAATTGCGGCAGGATTTCAAATTCCTGTCTGGATAAGCATCTTCGGGTTTATTATTCCGCTGGTACTGGCTTTACTGCTGTGGCGGGAGAATAGGAAATAGTTTTTTAGCCAGATCACGCCGGTAAAGAATCAATAAACGACGAAAAATCTGAAACCTCGGAGATGAGAATGATGAAAAGAATCGTAATAAGCTTTTTGATGTGCTTGCTAATGTCAGGATTGGTTTACGCGAAGGAGGATGTAACGATGAAGGATGCGTTTTCTGTAATCCATGCAAGGAAAAGCGTCAGGAATTTTACGGGTGCACCAGTGAGCAAGGCTGACCTTGATAAGATTCTCAAGGCGGGAATGGCAGCCCCGACAGCAGTTAATATGCAGCCATGGTCATTTATCGTTATAAGAGAGAGAAAAATACTGGATGATCTTGCTGCTGGTCTTCCATACGCAAAGATGCTGACCAAGGCAGGTGCAGCAATCATAGTCTGCACCGAACCTGATAAGGCAAATGGGAAAAGTAAGGACTTAGCAATTATTGACGCAGCGCTTGCAGGTGAAAACATCCTGCTGGCCATTGAAGCCCTTGATCTTGGCGGTGTATGGACAGCGGCATATCCTTATCCGGACAGGATAAAGCATGTGAAAACTGTTCTCAAAATACCTGAGGAAGTTATTCCTCTAAACGTCATCGCCATAGGCGTTCCTGCTGGACAGGATAAACCGAAAGACAAGTACAAGAAGGAAAAAATTCACTGGGAGAAATGGTGATTTGAATAGCTTGAAACTTATCGAACAGCAGAATAGAGAGTAAAAAATAATGTGTGGTCGCTTTGTCCTGCTAACGGATTTATCCGTTATCACGGAATCATTTGATATTCAGGAAGTCGCCTGTGACTTTGAAACGGGCAATAGTATATTCCCCGGACAACAGATCGTAGCCGTTATCCATGAAGCCAAGAATCGTTTGGTCGCTTTTCGATGGGGGCTTATTCCATCATGGGCCAAAGATCCATCCATCGGGAAAAGGATGTTTAATGCCCGTGCGGAAACCATTACAGAAAAACCGAGCTTCAAAAACGCATTCAAAAAACGTCGGTGCCTGATCATCGCTGATGGATTCTATGAATGGAAGACTGATGGCAAAAAGAAGATATCCATGCAGATCTGTATGAAGTCGAAAGAACCATTCGGATTTGCCGGTCTGTTTGAGCATTGGACGTCCCCGGAAGGACAATTGATTAACTCCTGTACGATTATTACCACGGAACCAAACGAATTAATAAAGCCGATTCACGACCGAATGCCAGTCATTGTGCCAAAGAACGAAGAGTCGGCATGGATTGACCCCTATAATACAGATTACAGAAGCTTATTGACTATTTTAAAACCCTATACATCTGAAGAAATGGAATTGTCCTTTCCCTGACACAGCAACCTATACTTTCACATGCAATATGGGCAGCCCCAGATGTTGACGTTTTGTCTCTCCAAAGAATTGAATGCTTTCTCTGACCGTTGATTCGCCCCTTTTCCCCTTTCCCAAAACCTCTATTACATGAGATCCGCCCAGATGAAGGGCATGTTTACCGAAACGCTGGCTGATTTCATCCATAGCTTCATAAAGAGTGCGGACCTTATCAACTCTCACTGCATAGTCAAAAAGGGAATACTGGACAGGCAGATCAGAGCACATCCCCATAAGGATTACGCCCGTTGCCCTGTACAATATGCCTTCCCGATAAAGATCATCAAATGCCTCCCTTACCAGGTCAGACAAATCCATCGGATATGCAGAAGGTCGATTCAGCCGAACTTCACAGCCGCCATACAAGAAATTGTTTGTCTTCAGAAACAGGGCAATCCTTCGTGGCGCCAGATTGTAACGTCTTGCCTTGATACATGCCGATTCAAGATTTCTTAAAAGTTGGGCAAACAGGTAATCCTCATCAGACGTCGAAGGAGCAAATGTTTTCGTCTTACTGATGGAGGCATAGGTGCTCTTTTCCTCCGAGATGACCGGACAGACAGATTGGCCGCGCAGCTCCTGCCAGATTTCTATTATTGGTTTTGTGAAACGCTTCTTGATAGATTGCTCCGGCATACGGGCAAATTCAAGGGCGGATCTTATCCCCATCTTATTGAGCTGAGCCGTTGTAGCAGGACCGATACCCCAAACCTTATCTACAGTTAGGTCTTTAAGAAAGTTTGCAATAGAGCGGCCGGGAATGACGGTTAATCCATCGGGCTTCTGATATTTTGATCCAACCTTTGCCAGGACTTTTGTCAGACTTAAACCGACAGAGACAGTTAAGCCAATTTCTCTTTGTATTTCATTCTTTATTTTCCGGGCGATGTTCTCATAGGAGGATCTTAAGGGACGTCTTAATCCCGTGATATCGGCAAAGGCTTCATCAATGGAATATTCTTCAACCTGGGGAGTGAATCTACGCATGATCATAAACATACGGCGGGAAAAAAGGCTGTAAGTCTCGTAATCTGAAGGAAGCACAACAAGTCCAGGACAGATGATTTTAGCATCCCTCAAGTTTACACCGCGCTTGATGCCGATTTTCTTTGCAGCGTAGGAAGCGCAGGCTACTATTCCACGTTCTGCTCCTGTGATGATTGGTTTGCCCTTCAGTTCCGGATGGAGAACTTCCTCACAGGACGTGAAGAAGGCATCACCGTCAATATGCAGAATGGCCTGTGGCCATGAATGGAGGCTGAATATAATATCGTCCATGATGTGTCCTCAGAAAATGATCAAGGACATCATAGAACGAACGTTCTAATGAAGCAAGGGAAATGTTCGGGATGATCTGTCAGGAGATTATGAATAATGGACAGCAAGCCAGATGGTGTCCTGCTCAGGATCTGTCCATACAACTCTATGTCTTTGGTGTTTTTCAATATGGATATAATCGCCAGGGTTCATGGTGATGTTTTCAGATTGATCTTCGAAACGAAGAACGGCACTTCCTTTGAGAAGAATAACCCATTCATGGAAATCCTGATCATACCAGAAGCTTTCGGGTGAGCTATGGCCCCGAGATACGATTCTTTCTATCCCGAAAGTTTCTCTTTTGATGATTGTCTCAAATAGCTCCTCCTTGAATTCCGGAGGGATATCAGAAAAAAGGTTATTGGCTGAAGTCATGGCATTCAATCCCTCTCATTAACCCAGATCCAGCGCCACAGCAGCAACTGCGTCACAGTCTAAAACAACCAGATGTGATCCAGTTCATCGCCGGATTTACCTTCAGTTTTCCTTTTCCTGACTATTTGAGCCGGCATTCCAGCAACGAGTGTATTGGCGGGAACGTCTTTTGTAACCAGGGAGTGAGAGGCAACTATAGCCTGTTCCCCGATGGTCACACCTGGAAGGATAACGGCGCCAGTGTAAATCTTGGCGTAATCTTTGATTATTACAGGCTTGTATTCCCTGATTATATGCGAAGATTCAGAATGGCTATGCGTGAATATTCTCACATCTTCAGTGATACCGACATTGTTGCCTATGGTGACGCCTCCTTTTGAATCAATAAAGACGCCCCGATTGAAGAAAACGAAATCACCAACCTCAATGTATTGACCAAAATTGAACCTGAAATTTTCTTCAGAAATGAAGCCAACACCGCACTTTTTGAATAGTCGCTCGGCTATTAACCTCCTGAAGATAATACCAAAATTGGCGTTGAGACATATGGGAATCTTATCGAATACATCCCAGAGAAAATGTAGATAACGTTGCTCTTGGGTAAAAGGCTTTTCACGCCCCATAGGAAGTAGTTCACTGTACAGGGCTAGTTCTTCCAAGAATTCTTTAGAGTATGCCGGGCCGTCAAGAATCTTAAGAATCCTTATTGTGCCTTCTGTATCAATACCATTCTTGATAATGGTCGCGATCTGATCCAGTGTAAGGTCGATTACTGTTCCCATGTTGTTATCTTTCAGTCGTCAAGTTAATATCTCAAGTTTCTTTAAAATAGGGTCATCTGCCAATAATATATTGGTGGTTTCGGCCTCGTCATCAAAAACAAGAACTGCCAATCCTTTTTGAAGCTTGGATTTTACATAGCTGTAATTTGTTTCTGTGGAAACCTCCTTTTCGCCATAATCAGTTCCATCTCTGGAAATAAATTCTTCAATAACGCCTCGTAAGGCTTCAGAGCTGAGTTTATTGACTGTAATTTTATGGATCGACATTTAAATTGGTCTCAACTGCTCTCGTTTAAGTCGAGCAGACCAATTTTCACAGACATAATAGGAACGCTGTGTGTTGAATTTTAATTTTTCTTGTTGCATCAAGATATCATATCCCAAGATTAGAAAACATAGAACATATCGCATTGACGACGTTAACCAGTTCTGGATGAGATGCTTCGAAGCCTCGAACGGATGATCCCAAACCTTCAATAGACAGCTTGAGTAGTTCAGGGTTCTTTTCCTGGCGTGTGGCCTCGTGGGTTGATACTTGCACAAATCCGGTGATACTCTCCGCATGTTCATTATGCGTTTTAGAAAGATCGGCAATTTCAACCTTCAATGTCAATAAGAGGTTGAGTAGTTCGGATTTGTTTTTTTCGTTAAGTGATTCGGTCTTTCGCAACCTTTCTTCAATTTTATCAATGGTACGCTGTTGCATTTTATCCTGCCTTTCATTGATTATTTCTAATTAATCCGGATATTCCGGATACATACACAGTCAATACTTGCGTCGCGATAAATATGCTGAGTTACTTTTTCTTATAGACATTCAAGCCGATCTTAACCTCTTCCTTTTCCGGGATGGCAATATTTCCTTCTGTAGATGCAATGATAATGGTCTTCCCCGACGATGATGGGCCAAATTCTTTGGTTAGATCAACCTTAATGGTCAGGATGTTGCCTTCCACCTTCATTTCTACGTTCTTCATTATTTGTTCCTCCTGATGAATACGAATTTCTTATAGCTTATCATGCACTGGTCATGGGTCAATAGAAAAAACTTCTTGACAATAGAACAATTGTTCTATATGTGTGAATCATGAAAGAGAAAAGATCAGTTCAATCAGTTCAGAGAATCATTGTCAGCTTTTTCCGGCAGCAGAAAAGGATGCCCTCCTATCAGGAAATGATAGATCTTCTGGGTGTAAAATCAAAAA
>JALNVY010000042.1 GCA_023231165.1 Syntrophales bacterium
CTCTCCCCCAAACCCATCCCCACCCCAACCCTCCCCTTGAAGGGGAGGGAGAAAATTAGTTTTTGTGAGGATATCAATAATCAGGTCTTGAAGAGAATCTCGATGCAGGTGTTTTTTTCATGACTCTGTTTCTGCAAACTTCTTTCAAAATCTTCCCGGGATACGTCCATCTTCATTTTCCAGGAACTGAGGCGGATTTTTTCGGCGCCATTATCCTTCGCCCTGATGATTTCCGCATAAGCCCCCACCCGGTTGCAGTCGCAGTAGCAGCTAAGGTAGGGCCAGATTGCCTGAACATTCTTTTGATAGCAGTCGGGACAGAAACCCAAACTGCGGGACAGATCGGGACAGGTTATCTGGATGCTGCCGTCCATTTTTGAAAATCCGTTTATCGTTGAAGTATCCGTATATTAACCCTTGTTGTATTTGAACAGGACATTGGCCCCGACCACAATCAGCAGCACCGGCATCAGATATTTCCCCATGGCATAGACTTGCATGCCAAAGACCTCGGTCAGGAGAAAAACCACGCCCACGGCGAGAATAATCCAACCTCCCAGGTCCTTGAATCGTTGCATCAAAGTGCCGACGGCAATCACAATCAACAGCACCGGCCAGCTCCGGCTGAAGGACCAGATTTGGGTATTCCCCAGAATGACAAGGACCCCGAGGGTGATCAGGACCATGCCGCCGGTTATGACGTGTATTTTTTCTTTTTTTTCCATACTGTCCAATCCTCCCTGTCAAATAAGTATGCCTTTATTTATTATCTCCTTTAAAAAAATGTTTAAAGAAGTCGATGGGAATGGGAAAGACGATCGTCGAATTGTTCTCCGTCGCAATCTGATTCAGGGTCTGCAAATAACGCAATTGCAAAGAGATAGGCTCCTTGGTCATGACCGTTGCCGCCTCAAAAAGTTTCTCCGCTGCCTGATATTCTCCTTCGGCAGCGATAACCTTGGCCCTTCTTTCCCGTTCCGCTTCCGCCTGTTTGGCGATGGCCCGTTTCATCTCTTCCGGCAGATCGATTTGCTTGACTTCCACCAACGAAACCTTGATGCCCCAGGAATCGGTGCTGCGATCAAGAATTTCTTGTAGATGCATATTGATTTTTTCTCTTTGGGATAAAATCTCATCCAGTTCCACCTGCCCGCAAACGCTCCGCAGGGTGGTCTGGGCAAGCTGCGACGTGGCGTAGAGATAGTTTTCCACGTCGGTGACCGCCGCATTGGCGTCAATGACCCGGAAATAGACGACGGCATTGACTTTAATGGAAACATTGTCCCGGGTAATAACGTCCTGAGGGGGAACATCCATTGTGATGGTACGCATATCGACTTTGACCATCTTATCTACAACGGGAATCAGAATGATCAGTCCCGGCCCTTTGACATCGATGATTCTTCCCAGCCGAAATATTACGGCCCGCTCGTATTCATTCAAAATCCGTATGGCCGATGCCAAAAACATAATGACTAAAAATACCAGTATTGTTACGGTGTAAGTCATGATACTGCCCTCCCTTTCTACATATCATTTATTTTTAAATACTTAGAAATAGCGCGCCTATTTTTGCTCTTGCTTTTCAACCTTAACATTTAAGCCATCAATCTTGATAACCCGGACTCGCGTTCCCTCTTCAAGGAGAGTGTCGCTAAATGCCGCCCAATATTCTCCCCTCACCATTACCTTCCCTTCTTCATGAACCTTGGTAACGGTTTTTCCTATGGCCCCGATCATCCCCTCTTTTCCGGTGTGCTTCTTGCGCATCTGGGCTTTAATTACCATACTGATAACCCAGATAAAAAACAGTGAAATAATGGTCAGGGTCGGGATTAAAACTCCGAGGGAAACCCGCAGGGCCGGATCCGGGGAATCGAAGAGCATCAGGGAGCCAACAGCCAGGGAAACTATTCCACCAACCGTGAGGATCCCGTGACTGACAACCTTGATTTCGGCAATGAAAAGTACGATCCCGAAGAGGATAAGCATAACCGCCGCATAATTTACCGGCAGGGTCTGCATGGCGAAGAAGGCCATAATTAGAGAGATCCCGCCGACAACGCCCGGTAAAATGGCCCCGGGGGTGGAAAATTCAAAATACAACCCCGCCAAGCCCACGAGAAAGAGGATATAGGCAATGTTCGGATCGCTCAAGGTCGTGAGAATTCGATGCCGGGCGCCCATTTTTCTTTCTCTCAGAATCGCCCCGGAGGTCTTCAATATTTTCTCTTTATCACCGACAAGCACCTGCTTCCCATCGGCCAGTTTGAGAAGCTGCTGCACATCCGTAGCAACATAATCAATTACACCGTTCTTCATGGCCTCTTCCGCCGTGATGGAAGCGCTTATTCTCACGGCCTTTTCTACCCACTCCTCGTTTCTTCCCCTTATTTTGGCGATGCTCCGCACGTAGGCTGCGGCGTCATTGGCAACCTTTTCCATCATGGTCTTGTCCCCACCACCACCGCCAAGACCGACCGGGTGGGCCGCCCCGATATTCGTCCCCGGGGCCATCCCCGCCACATGGGCCGCCACGGTAATGATGACGCCGGCAGAAGCCGCCCGGGCTCCGGAGGGATACACATAGACAAAAACAGGTATCGGGGCGCCAAGAATGCCCTTGGCGATATCCCGCATGGCCAGATCGAGCCCCCCGGGGGTATCAAGCAAGATAATCAGACCGTAAGCCCCCTCTTTTCCCGCCTCGGTGATGTTCTGGGTGAGGTACTCCGCCGCTGGCGGGGTAATGGCGCCGTTGATGGAAATGACATTGAATACCGGGGAAGGTTCCGCCGCCCCCAGGCAACAGGGCCAGGAGGAGACGATCAGGAATAGCAACAACACCATCATTCTTTTATTGATTAACATTTTTTTCATAACCATGATCCTCTCCCTTATCCTGAATCTTCCGCTAACATATTCATGATCTGTTGAACATCTTCCCATACCTGACGCTTCTGGGATGGATTCCGCAAGAGATAGGCCGGGTGATAAGTCGGCATCAGGAGGATATCATGATAACGGTGAAAGCGTCCCCTCAAAAGGGAGATGGCGACATCACTCTTTAAGAGTGTTTGGGCGGCAAACGTCCCCAAAGCGCAGATTACCTTCGGCCGGATAGACTCCAATTGTTTCACAAGAAAAGGCTCACAAGCAGCGATCTCAGCGGACTCCGGATTACGATTTCCCGGTGGCCGACACTTGAGGATATTGCAGATATAGACATCCTGTCGCTGCATCTTCATGGCCTCAATGATCTTCGTGAGGAGCTGTCCGGCCCGGCCAACAAAAGGCCGCCCCTGGGCGTCTTCATCCGCCCCCGGGGCCTCGCCCACAAATACAAGCCCGGCATGGGGATTGCCTTCCCCGAAGACTATATTTTTTCTCCCTCCATGGAGGGCACAGCGGCGGCAATCTCCCAAGTCCGTGCGCACACCGTCAAGAGCACCGGACTCGCTCATACTCTTCAGGGCATCGGGGATGTCAGGGACGCTAAACCGTCGGTAAGGTCCCGGGGCGAGTATTTGAGGCGCGTTGGACGACCCTTGCGACGCCGGTGATGCATCCCCTTCTGGCAGCGCCGCCGTCGGGCGGCCCTTCAAAGCGGGGGCTGAATCCACTCCCCGTTGCGCCGATGATAGAGGCGCGGCTTCTCGCTGCACCCCGGCCCTACGGCCGGTAGTGCCCTTAGCAAGTCTGTTCGGTGAAGTCGCCTCCGGCAGGGGTCCTTGCATACAAAAGGAGGGCACATTCCCCGGCAACTCCCGGTCCGCCTCGATGTGGGAGCGCAGGGACCTGATCAGGACAAGCATCTCATCTTTAGCTGCGTTTTGCATTTGTCAGTATCTTTACCCGGTCTAAGATGCGGTTGGCAATATCCATCTTATCCATCAAGGGGATCTCTTCAACCCCCCCTTGGGGATCAAGAATCTTGATGATATTGGTATCGCATTGAAAGCCGGCCCCTGATTGATGGAGATCATTGGCTACAATCAAATCCATGTTTTTGGCAATGAGCTTGGCCCTGGCATTTTCGACAAGATCCTCCGACTCCATGGCAAAACCCACCAGGACTCTGTTTTCCTTCTTGGCACCAATCTCGGCAATGATGTCCGGATTTCTTTCCAACTGGAGGGTCAGGGGACCTTTCTTCTTGATCTTGGATTCTGAAAGCACGGCGGGCCGATAATCCGCCACGGCCGCCGCCTTGATGATCGCCGTGGTTCCCTCAAGGTGCGTCATCAAGGCATCCCGCATCTCCAGCGCGCTTGCTACGGAGATGAAAGTAACCCCCCGGGGAACGGGCAGAGAAGACGGTCCACTGATGAGTATAACCTCCGCCCCTCTCCTGGCGGCCATCGTCGCCAGGGCGTAACCCATTTTTCCCGATGAATAATTGGTAATGAAGCGCACGGGATCAAAGGGCTCCCGGGTAGGGCCGGCGGTAACGAGAATATGTTCACCTCGCAGGTCCTTTTCGGTCCAGGCCGCCTCGATGGCCTCCACAATATCGGCAATATCTGCCAATCGCCCCACCCCTTCCAATTTGCAGGCCAGCTCGCCATATCCCGGCGCTACGAACTGGACGCCGTGCTTTTTCAATTTGGCGATATTTTCCTGAACAACCCCATGGGTGTACATATTGTCGTTCATGGCCGGACATGCGACGATGGGCGCCTTGGTGGCTAAAAGCACCGTGGAAAGGAGGTCGTCGGCAATCCCCGTTGCCATCTTTCCGATGATATTGGCCGTAGCCGGCGCGACGACCATCACATCCCCATACTCCGCCAGGGAGATATGGTTCATATCGTAGTACTCCTGGGAAAACATATCGCTGAAAACGGGGTTCCCAGAGAGGACCTGAAAGGTCAGGGGAGAGATAAATTCCTTGGCATGCCCCGTCATGATCACCTTGACGAACACGCCTTTCTTTACCAGCACCCTGGTCAACTCGGCTGCCTTATAAGCAGCAATACCACCGGTTACACCAAGTACAACGCGTTTTCCTTCTGTCATCTTTTATATTTCCTTACCAATGATCTTTGACTTAACCTTTGGTTTGACTATAGCAATTCTGCACGCCAAGATCAAGGTAATGAATGCATCCTTTAACAGCTCAGGTATCGCTTGCAAAAGGGGGGAAAACTCACTATAGATTCGTCAAGCATCGAGCAGAGGCACGGCGTGCCCCTGCCATCCCTTCTATTAACGAGGTTGCCATGAAGACATATAAGATTTACTTTATTTCTGTATTAACGATAATTGTCTGTGTTTCATCATGGTGGTTTTTCGCCACGATCGGAGAAATGGGAAAGCCGCAGATCCAAATGATGCAGGATATCCGCAGTATCGGGCAACGCACGGTTCTGGAGGTCACTTTCTCAGACAGCGGCAGCGGCCTGAAGAACTCTACCATTACCCTTACTCAGGACAATCAATCCCGTATCCTCTCCAACTTACAGTACAAGGGGAAGAAAACCAATCGCAACGCCATTTCGATACCTGTTGATCCGGTCGCTCTGAAGCTCCATGATGGTCCGGCCACACTGACCATCGCCGCGGAGGATCAGGCAGTCTGGAAAAATTCGGCTTCCATAAGCAGGGTGGTGAACGTTGATGTGGTGCCTCCCCAGATATTTCTCCTCACACCGGTTAATCATATAAATCCAGGCGGAACATGTATGCTCCTTTTCAGAACATCTAAATCCGTGCCCGTATCCGGGGTCCGTGTCGATGACCGCCTCTTTCCCTCCTACCCGGTGATGGTAAATAACAAGCCCTGTCAATTAGTCTATTTCGCCTTTCCAATCCAGACGGCCTCCCAGACGACACAAATCAAGGTTTACGCCCGGGATCAAGGGGGAAATGAAACGGTTCAATCCGTCCCTTATCTTCTTCTTAAAAAGAAATATCGGAATGATAAAATGCCCCTTTCCGACTCCTTTCTGCAGCAGAAAATGCCCGAATTTGTGGCCCAATACCCGGCGCTTACGGGGAAACCGCTCATCGATGTCTTTATCTATGTAAACAGCACCCTGCGGGAGGATAATTTTCGGACAATCCAAACCATCTGCCAGAAATCTGAACCCCGGCAGCTCTGGGAAGGAATATTTCTCCGGATGAAAGACGCCTCTCCCATGGCCCAGTTCGGCGACCGCCGCACTTATGTCTACGCCGGAAAAACCGTTGGCGAAAGCACTCACTTAGGTGCTGATCTCGCCTCTACGTCTAACGCCCCCATTGAAGCCGCCAACAGCGGCGTGGTGGTGCATGCCGGCTATCTCGGCATATACGGCAATATGGTCATGATCGATCACGGCTATGGATTGTTCAGCCTTTATGCCCATCTATCCAATATTGACGTGAAAAACGGACAGGCTGTTAAAAAGGGAGAGGCCCTGGGGAAAAGTGGCCTAACCGGTCTGGCTGGGGGAGACCATCTTCATTTCTCAATACTTGTCGGTGGACAGTTCGTCAATTCGACAGAATGGTGGGACCCTCACTGGATCCAGGATAACGTAACGAAGAAGATGCAGGTTCCCTTCTAACTCTTGCCGATGTCCCGGTGATTAACCTGGACGCTGTAACCCTTATCGCAAAGATAGGCTGCGAGTTCATTGGCCATCGCCACAGACCGATGCCTACCTCCCGTACAACCCAGGGCGATATTAAGCCGCACCTTCCCCTCCTTTTCATAAAGAGGCAGCAGAAAAGACATCAGGGCAAAAAGCTTTTCAATAAATTTTTCGCCCTCTTCTGACGCCAGCACATACTGCCTCACCCCAGGATGATGACCATCGTAATTCTTCAAGGATTCTACAAAGTAAGGATTTGCCAGGAAACGGACATCAAGAACAATATCTGCATCGACAGGTAACCCATAGCGGTATCCAAAAGACGTCACATAGATCATGAGTCTCTTTTCCGTTGTTGAAGACAGGAACATCCTCTGTACGGCATCCTTCAGTTGATGCACATTATATGAAGTTGTGTCGATAACCTTGTCTGCCATCAGTTTCAAGGAAGAAAGTTTTGCCCTTTCGATGCTGATCCCTTCCATAACCGATCCCTTCATTGCGAGGGGATGGGTTCTTCTGGTTTCACTAAAGCGGTGCAACAAGGCATCATCAAAGGAATCCAGAAACAGGATCTCGATAGTATATCCTTTGTCTTTGAGTCGTTTGAAAATGCGGGGATATTTTTCCAGGAAACCCTGCTCCCTCAGATCCATGACCATGGCGACTTTGGAGATCTTCTTCGCAGCTTCAGACTGGATTTCCAGAAATTTAGGCAACAGCACAATTGGTAAATTGTCCACGCAGAAAAAACCGATATCCTCTAGCGCCCGCAACGCCGTGCTCTTTCCCGAGCCGGACAATCCAGTAATGACAACTATTTGCATAAACTACGCCCTCTTTTGGCTTCTCATACACAGCCGGACGCGATTCAGGATAGCATCAACCGTCCTGGCAGTATCCGCGAGAACCGTAACATGCGCACATGGTATCTCAATCTGCATAATCTCCCGCAAGTGATCCGTAGTTAATCCTTTTTTCTGAACTTTTTCAAGTTTTTTTGTTAGCTCGATGATGATGTCCACTCTGGTCTCACCGGCAATGCGGATGGGGTGTAAAGACCGGATATCGATAATGCCTTCTGCGCGCAAATGTGCCAAGTTGCGGATTTTTTCGTGGGCCTGTCCGGAGATGGCCTGGTCCGGCAGGCAGTTCAGAACGACAATATCGTCAGCAACCCAGCTTCCCCCCCTTTTTGATATTTCAAGAGCGCAGGTCGTTTTACCGACGCCGCTGTCCCCTGCCAGGAGGATACCCGTTCCTTCCCATTGCACAAGACATGCGTGAACGGTGGCCCTTGTTTCAATTTTCTCTCTTTTCATGATATCAAACGAAAGCTTTGAATTTCTAACAAATACTGGATTCCGGTGAAAACCGGGAAACGAAGTTTAATGTTCATAATCCATTATTTTGTTTATGGTTCCCGGCTTTCACCGGGATGACGAGGTGTGAGACTTTTTGTGAGTCCATCTGGCTTGCTAATAAGAAATATCGCAATTACTCAGGAGCCAGGTCATCAACATGTGTCATCCTTATCGATGATGATGCGGTACAGATCTTCCCTGGATGTGGCTTCAAGAAGGTTCTTGCGAAATTTTGCATCTTTGAGCATCCTCGAGAGTTTGGCAAGCATTTTCAAATGCTGGCCCGCGGCATTCTCCGGTGCTAGGAGCAGGAAGAAAAGATGCACCGGCTTTCCATCCATGGCGTTGAAATCGATTCCTTCCCGGCTTCGTCCGAAAGAAATAGCCAAGGCATCTATAATATTCAGTTTCCCATGAGGGATGGCAATGCCGTCGCCGATACCGGTGCTTCCCAATTTTTCCCTATCGAGAAGGATATTAACGGTTCCCTCAGGGTGATAGTCAGCTCGTTCGCTTAAAATGACGTTAGCCAATTCCTGAAGTACATCCCGTTTGGTTCCGGATGTCAATTGTTTAAGAATAAATTCCTTTTTCAAAACCTCAGCAATTTTCATTTAACTTTACCTGAAGCTTAACTTTTGGTTTCAATAAGGACGTAGTTGCCGTCATCCCGTCGATAAATGACGGCAACATTCTCAGTAGCGGCATCACGAAATATGATGAAGAGGTTCCTGGACGCCTCCAGTTCCATGATCGCATCGTCGTGGGACATTGGTTTCAAAATTATCTTCCTGGTTTCTACAATCCTTGTCTCGCTTGCATCCTCTACATCCGCCTCGGAAGTTTTATCAAACTGGTCGTCTCCTGTTTTAGCCCCGGCACCTTTGTGAGTGCGCATCTTCTCGCGGTGCTTCTTCAATTGACGTTCGATTTTTTCAACCGCCTCATCAATGGCCAGAGCCATCTCCTTTGCCTCTTCCCTGGCATTTACGTTCATACCGTTGTCCATAAGATTGATCTCGGCGACATTCCGGAATTTTTCAACAGACAGAACTACCCTCACCTCAACCGGGCGGTCGATGTACTTTTTCAGTTTACCAAGTTTCTCTTCAACATAATTTTTGAACCAATCTTCGCCCTCGGTATTTCTGAAGGTCACAGAGATCTTCATAGTTTTCCTCCCAATGGATTTTTACTCGTAAAAAGGTTTTGTGCTATAGTGACGTCACAGTTAAAAGTCAATAACTTTTTTACAGTCAAAAATATTTTTTCCTTCGTGATGATGGCAGAATGTGCATCATTTCCCTATACTTAGCCACAGTACGCCGGGCAATATTGATACCCGACAACGCCAGAAGCTCGACTATTTCACTGTCGCTGAGGGGTTTTTTATGATCTTCCTCACTGATAACTTTCTTTATTTCTTCCTTGACGCTTTTGGAAGCGATATTTTCCCCTCCGTCGTTTTTTGAAATTCCGCTGCTAAAAAAATATTTCAACTCAAAAAGTCCGGCGGGGGTTTGCATATATTTGTTGGTGACAACCCTGCTGATCGTCGATTCATGCATTTCTACATCCATAGCGATGTCTCTCAGCACCAGGGGCCTTAAATAATTGATTCCTTTATCGAAAAAATTACGCTGATAATTTACGATGCTTTCCGTGACCCTGTAGATCGTCTTCTGACGCTGCTGGATGCTCTTGATGAGCCAGGTTGCCGACTGGACCCTTTCCTTGATGTACTTCTTCCCCGTATCGGCCTCTTTGCCGCCGTCGGCACCCGCCATGATTTCCTTATAGAAATTACTGATCCTCAGCCTTGGCATACCATCGTCATTCAGGATAACCTTGTATTCATCTCCGGATTTATAAACAAAAACATCAGGAATGATCGTCTGTACCTTCTCCTCTTGATAAATACTTCCCGGTTTCGGATCCATGTTGCTGATCACCATGACCGCCTGTAAGACATCATCGATGGTAACCTTTAATTTTCTGGTGATCTGGGTGTAATTTTTCGTTTCCAGATCCTTGAGATGATCCCGGATGATTTTTTCCACCAGCGGATTTGCGTCTCCCAGAAGATGCGCCTGAATCAGCAGGCATTCCGTAAGGTCCCGGGCGGCAATCCCGGGAGGATCGAAGGATTGTACCTTTTCGAGAACCGACTCCACAACATTAGTTTCAACATGCTCCTGCATGGCAATTTCTTCTACCGTAGTCTGAAGGTAACCGTTTTGATCAAGGTTACAGATAATCTGTTCTCCCACCAGCACCTCGGCAGTACTCAATGGCAAGAACTTTAATTGCCACATGAGGTGGTCGGTCAGAGAAGGCGTTCTGGTAAGAAGATTATCCCAGGAAGCACCTTCTTCCTCCGCACGTTGATACGTAACGCCCATCGGACCATAGTCTTCCAGGTAGCTATTCCAGTCAAAATCATCCCTGCCATCCCCTTCTCCCGTGACTTCGACGGTATGATCAACGGATTTGATCTCCTCGGTCTCCAGAGTTCTCAAGGTATCGCTTTCTGACAGGCTTTCTTCGACAATCTCTTCGCTGACGGAGATTTCCTCGAGGAGGGGATTTTCCTCCATTTCCTGATTGATCATGTCTACCATCTCCAGCCTCGATAGTTGCAGGAGTTTGATAGCCTGCTGAAGCTGCGGCGTCATGATCAGTTGCTGTGAAAGTTTCAGGGTCTGTTTCAGTTCAAATGCCATGAATATGAATCCTCAAAGACAAAAGTCTTCACCGAAATAAAATTTTTTGGCCAGCTCGCAGGAAGCAATCGTATCGGGATCTCCTTCCACCAAGACGCTCCCTTCGTTCACGATATACGCTCGATCGCACACAGAAAGGGTTTCCCGAACATTATGATCGGAAATAACCACTCCGATGCCCTTTTCTTTTAGTTTATATATGATCTTTTGAATATCTGCAACTGCAAGTGGATCGATGCCGGCAAAAGGTTCGTCCAGAAGAATATATTTGGGCGAGGTGACAAGGGCCCTGGTAATTTCCACACGCCGCCGCTCCCCTCCGGACAGGGAATAGGCCGGGTTATCGGCAAGACTGGTCAAATCCAGTTCGCCAAGGAGTGACTCCAACCGCTCTTTTCTCTGCCTTGAATCCAGGTTCAGTGTCTCCAGAATCGCCAGTATGTTTTCGGCAACGGTCAGCTTGCGGAAAATAGATGGTTCCTGGGGCAGGTAGTTCAGCCCCCTTTTCGCCCGCAGATACATGGGATACTTACTGATGTCTTCCCCATTGAGGAAGATGCTGCCGCCGTCGGGACGGATCAATCCGACAATCATATAAAAGGTCGTCGTCTTGCCGGCGCCGTTTGGTCCGAGGAGCCCGACCACTTCCCCGGGGAAGATGTTGAGATCGATGTTGTTGACAACCTTCCGGCCACCATAAATCTTCACAAGTTGTTTTGCTGCGAGTTGCCCCATATCCATCGTGAAACCTATTTCTTCTGTTTACTGTCTTCAGCGGGATAAATCGTCGCGGTCACACGTTTCTTTACTGGAGCTTCCACAATCCCCCTGTTTTCGTCGAGCAAAACCGTAATACGATCGCCTTTGACGATATTGGGTCCCTCACGCATCACGGCATTGCCGTTAACGATGATCTTCTGATCATCCTGATAATAAACGGCCTCATCGCCGGTTACGATCTTTTTAAGCTGGGTGATCCGCACCGGTCCCTTGGCCTCGATCCGATCAAGATCTCCCCCCTGGCCGATGCCCGCCGTTTTCGATTCCTTGCCTTCATCAGCGCTCTTCTTATAATAAACGAGCAGCTTGTCCGACCGGATTACCTTATCACCTTGCACGGCGACGGCATTTCCCGAAAATACGATCAAACGCTCATCGTTGAAAGCCTCCAGGGTATCAGAGGTAATATGTACAGGCTGTTTGGGAGCGGACTGCTTTGAAGCAGACGGCTTGGACGCAGGCTGTTTTGGAACAGCCTGTATGGGAGCGAGCTGTGTGGGAACAGGCTGTATGGCAGCGGGCTCGGGCTCCTTCGCCACCGTCTGAAATACGCATAGCAAAGCCATGCAGACAGCCAGTAAAATGATCCCCAATGTAGTACGATAGATTTTCATCTTGGGTCTTCCTATTTCTTTGATTTGATCATTGCGTTCACGTGGGACATGATCAGGACATGCCGTTTATTGATATCAATCCGCATGCCCTTTCCCTTAAGTCGCGTTGTGTCATTATCCAGCGTCACATCCGAATCGGTAGACAGTATTTTGTCCCGGTCGGAATAACGAAGAACGTCCATCGTTATCCGATCCCCCTTGTCAGAGATAATCACAACATCGCCTGTTACATCCAGGTCTTTTGTCACCGTCCAGAAACGTCCTTTTTTTCCGGTCATGGTAAATGTCCGTCCATCAGACTGGATCAATTTTGCGATTACCTGATCGAACAGCGCGAGATTCTCCTTCCGGACAAAGGTAACTGTTTTTGCTTTTATTTCCCACTTTGAGCCGTCCGCGGATACGTCCGTATAAAGAACGTCGTTTACCTGCATATCCACATGATCCGGCAATACCTTGAGAATCTTTTTGCCAGTTTCTTTTCCTTGTTCCCAGAGGAAGAGCAATATGGCGAAAACCGCAACAAGGATCAGCGCCACGGTTACGAGGACAGGCTTTTTCATTTCAGGAGAAATACCTCTCCATCAGGCGTTCCCATTTGCCCTGCCCCTTGAGGAGCAAATCGCAGACCTCCCGGACGGCGCCCCGGCCGCCATTTCTCCTGGTCACATAGTCGGCAACCTGTTTCGCCTCATCGACGGCGTCATTGACTGCCACCGCAAGGCCAACCCTCTTCAAGAGGGGAATATCCACAATGTCGTCGCCCATATACGACACTTCCCGGGCCGTAAGTTTCCTTCTTTCCAGAACTTCTTCATACACCTGCACCTTATCCCATATTAACTGATGAACTTCCTGAATCCCCAGATCTCTGGCGCGGTGTTCAACAACCGTTGATTTCCTACCCGTTATCCAGACCACGTCGATACCGCAGCGTACCAGGACCTTCAAACCATGTCCATCCTTTACATCGAAAAATTTGCTTTCCTGGCCCAGGTCATTCATCACAATCCGGCCATCGGTCAAGACGCCGTCCACATCCAGGATAAGCAGACGAATAGGCTGGATTTTATCGATCAGGTTTGCGGGTATTTGCTTGGTCATAATTCTCCACTTGTCTTTACTA
>JALNVY010000043.1 GCA_023231165.1 Syntrophales bacterium
CAGAGAAATGTCCGTGGCAATTATCCGTCCGGGAATATCCTTCCGCTCTCCTTTTCTGACCTTCAGACGCACTTGTTGCCACAGGTCGTCGTCAAATCCTTTCAGGTGAAGAAAACCGAAATTATCTCTCAGTAAACCAGGGGCCCGCCTCCGGGCAATCAGCGCCGCCTCGATGGCCAAGGTGCCACTGCCGCACATGGGATTGATTAACGGCCCGTCCCCCGTCCAACCCGTGGCCATGATCACTGCCGCCGCCAGGGTTTCCTGCATGGGGGCAATAAGGGGAATCTTGCGGTAACCACGGCGGGAAAGGGGCTCCCCGGAGGTATCGGCAAAAATCCGGTAGAGATCATCCTTCCAGTACACATGAACAACAGCTCCGGTACGGTCGGAACCGGAATCAGGACGGCACCGGAACAGGTTCCGGAGGCGATCCACAATGGCGTCTTTGACCTTGAGATTAGCGTAACGGGGGTCGCGAATCTCCGGGGTATCCACCGAAGAGGTTATGCAGACATAGCCGTCCTCATGCAGGATGTCCTCCCAGGGCAGGTTAATAACTCCGTCATAGAGGTCGCCCGGTGTCTTGGCCTGACCTTCGTGAAGGAGGAGAAGGACCCGTTGACCCGTACGCAGCGAAAGGTTGAGGAGCATGGTATCCTCCATATCCCCCTCCGTTTCTACGGCCGCCTCCGACTCTTCATGGACCGGCAGCCCCAGGGCAAGGATCTCCTGCTGTAAATAAGGGGTAGTGCCCTTGGAGCAGGTGACAAGTATACGGCGTTTTTCCGCCCACATTGACATGTTCGTTTCAGGTTCCAGATTTTTCAACATTCTCCCTTCTATCAAAATTTCCATCAAATTATAAGGATTATATCGACTATATGAAAAAAATAGAAAGAGACAGTTGCGAAAACATCGAGACTTGTGTAGATGGATATCCATGAATTCTGAAAAGTCTCGACATATAGCCTTTTATGTCCTCCTGGGGATGGCCACCCTCCTGTTTCTCTATCTTATGAAGCCTTTTTTCTTCCCCATTTTCTGGGCGGCAGTGATTGCCACTATCTTCAGTCCCGCTCATCAATACCTCTGCAAGAAGGTCAAATCTCCCAGCCTCTCGGCAACGATCGTTCTCCTCATGATCATGCTGATCATCATTCTGCCGGCCGGGGTGATTGGCAGCCTTTTGTTGAATGAATCCCTGGAATTGTATAACGCCCTCGATGTAAACAGCGCCTCCGTTGAACAACAGATCCAGGATATCTCGAAAAAAATTACGGCCAATCCCTATCTGAGCCGCCTGCATATCGATATGGCCTTTCTCACGGAAAATCTCGCCGCGGAAGCGAAAAACATCGCTAACTTCATCATCTACAACCTCCGGGACCTGACGCAGAACACCATCGTGTTTGCCGTGAACTTCGCAATCATGCTCTACACCCTGTTCTTCTTTATCCGGGATGGAGATAAGTTCGTCCGTATGATCATGAAACTCCTGCCCCTCGAACAGGCACGGGAAGTTCTGATTCTGGAAAGATTCTCCTCCACCGCCCGGGCCACCCTCAAGGTGACCCTGATTATCGGCGGCATCCAGGGCATCTTGGGTGGTCTGATCTTTTTTTTCACCGGGGTCAAGGGCGCCTTGACCTGGGGGACGATGATGGTTTTCACATCCATTGTTCCCGCCATCGGTTGTTCCCTTGTCTGGGCGCCGGCGGGGATCGTCATGGTCATGATGGGGCATTTCTGGGAAGGCATGATCATCCTGGCCTTCGGCGTTATTGTCATCAGCCATGTGGACGCGGTGCTGCGTCCGCTGCTGTTAGGGCATGACGTCCAGATGCACACCCTGCTGATCTTTCTTTCCACCCTGGGAGGTCTTGCCCTGTTCGGGATTTCGGGTTTCGTCATTGGACCCGTTATCACCTCCCTGATGCAGGCCTTCTGGCAGATGCATGACGAATTACCTAAAAATAACGGATCGTGAAAAGAACCTATACCTTCATCCGTCAACCGGCGGATTCGCAAATAAACGAAATCATTCGTCTCTATCAGGAGGCGGGATGGTGGACCGGACAGGCCCACGAAAACCCCGAACTGATTCGCCGGATTGTCACGGGCAGCCATTGTTTCGTCCTTGCCCATGAGGGAGACAAGATAATCGGCATGGGCCGGGCGATCAGCGACGGGATAAGCGACGCCTATATTCAGGATGTGGCCGTCCTTCCCGAATTCCGGGGACAGAGCGTCGGAACCGGCGTTATGCAGGAAATTCTCAAGCAGTTGCGGGCCGACGGTTTGCAATGGATTGGCCTCATCGCCGGCAGGCATTCCCATCCCTTTTACAGGAAACTGGGGTTTGAAGAGATGCCGGCCGCCACGGCCATGCTCTTGATGATGAATTTTGAAGGGGACATTAGAGATTCATGATGAAAAAACTCACTAGCGAAGACTACCCGCTTCTCAAGCCTTACTTTGCCTGCCAACCCCACGGTCTGTGCACCTATTCCCTGCCTTCCCTAATCGTCTGGAGCAATCATGTCTTTCAGACGTTCTATGTCATCGAAAATGAGTCCGTAATCATCGCCAATGAGTCCGGATGCCGACCTGAAGAAAATCATCTGCTCCTGCCGGTCGGATCGAACGGCCTACCATCGCCGGAAGAACTTGCCGCCCTTGCCTTGCAGACCGGCTACCGTCAATACGGATCGATCCCGGAGAATTATCTGGAACAGATGGGAAGGGAAAAGATCGGTCAGTATTTTATCGTCTCCGAACAGCCGGAATATGACGACTATGTATATCTGACCGATGATCTTAGTCAGCTCAAGGGCAATCGTTACGCCAAGAAACGCAATCTCCTCCACCAGTTTTCCCGGGATTATCTCCAGCCGAACCGGGTGATTACCGGACCGATTACCTCCGCCGTGGTCGCAGAATGCCTGGAATGTCTTGAAAAGTGGTGTGAGATAAGGAACTGCGACATCGATCAGAACTCGAATATGGCCTGTGAAAAGGAGGCCGTTATCAACGCCCTTAATCATTGTGAACAGCTTGACATGAAAGGACTTTACGTACGCATTGACGGGAAGATCTGCGCCTTCTGCATCTCATCCCATCTGCGTCCGGACATGGGGGTCATGAACTTCGAAAAGGCCCTGCCCCACATTCGCGGCCTCTACCAGTACCTCGATAACGAATGTGCCAAACACCTTTTTAACGGCTACCTGTATATCAACAAGGAAAGCGACATGGGCCTTCCCGCTTTAGCCGAATCAAAGCATTCCTATCATCCGGTCTTAAAGATCAAATCCCACCGCCTGGCCCTCCGCTGATACTCCGGTTTTAAGGTTCAGGTTTAGCAGAGTCGCAAAAAGTCTGAAATAAACAATCCCCGTCATTCCGGGCTTGACCAGGAAAACGAAGTTTAATGTTCATAATCCAGTATTGTCAATTATCCACGTGCACTCTGGATTATGAATATTAATCTTCGTTTTCCCACCTGCACGGGGATGACTACTTTTTGCGAGTTCATCAGGTTTCCTCTTCACTCGAGTGACATTAGGGAGAGCCAGCGTTCTTCCTCGGTAGCGCCGCAGGGAAGGCCATGCTTCTTGAGGAGGGCGATGATCGCCGGGGCGTTGAAGCGGAGATAGGGATTGATTTTCAATTCCTCGGCGAGGGTCGAGTAGACATGGCCGGGGTCGTAAGCCTGACGAAACCGTTCGATATCCGGGTTGTCCGGTTCCAATTGCTCAGCCATAGCCACGGAATCACGGACATAATCGTGTCCTGCAAAAATCAGGGTGTCTCCCGGCAGGGACATGAGGCGCTTGATGGACCGGAAGAAGGCTCTTTGATCGCCGGAAAAGCAGTTGCCCACCGTGCCGTTGAAAAGGGTGTCACCGGTGAGCAAAATGCCGCCATTGAGCGGTGCGTTGCCGGTGATCAGCTCGCCACGGATGGTTTGCACGCCGCCGGCATGAAAACAAACGGAATCCGCCGTGTGGCCCGGTGTCCGGTAAACCCTGATCGACTCTCCCTCGATCGCGATCGCCCCGCCGTCGGGAAACTTGTTGTGATCAAGATACAGCGCCCGGCTATGGCGCAGGAGTGGTTCATTGCCCGCTGTATGATCAAAATGGCCGTGGGTGTTGGTGACATAGGTCAGGGAAAGTCCGTGCTTGTCGAGAAAACCCAGGATCTCTTCCCAGGCCACGCCGTCTATGGCCACGGCTTCCTTCTTTCCATAGAGCAGATACGCCAGATTGTCGCCGCAGCGGAACTGCTCAAGATGTAAGCCGGCCATTATTATTCCCTTCTCCTTTATCCCGGGAGAGACTTTCTCCCATGACCTCCCGCCAGTAGGGGTCAATTCTCATCTGGGCGAGTTTTCTCTGTAATTGCCGCACCGTTACACCCAGGATATCGGCCGTCTGCCGCCGGTCGCCGCCGGTGTTCATGAGGACATAGGCGACCTGGGTCTCGTCGTTTTCCTTGAGGCTGCATAATCGTCTGCCAAACAGGGACTGGCGGGTAGGCTGTTTCCCTAAATGATGGGGCAGGATCAGCCCTCCCTCGCAGAGGAGAACGGCATTTTCGACAACCTGGGCCAGCTCCCGGACATTGCCCCGATATTCCCTGCGGATGAGGACATCCATGGCCTCGGGACTGAAGCCGCTGATCTCCTTGCTATGCCGGGAATTTGCCTCCTGGAGGAAATGGGCAGACAGGAGGGCGATGTCCCCTTCCCTTTCCTGTAACGGCGGGATATGGACATGGGCGGATTTAAGACGATAGAGGAGATCCAGGCGAAACCTGCCATCCTGGCAGGCCTTGTCCAGATCCATATTGGTCGCGGAAATGACGCGTACATCAACCTTCAAGGTCTTGGCCCCGCCCAGGGGGGCAAAGGATTTCTCCTCGAGGACCCGCAGAAGCTTGGCCTGAAGACCGGAAGGCAGCTCTCCGATCTCATCCAGAAACAATGTTCCGCCATTGGCCTGCTCAAAGAAACCACGATAACTTCCCTCGGCCCCGGTGAAGGCTCCCCGGACATGGCCGAAGAACTGGGTCTCGAACATCGTCGTCGGAATGGCGCAGACGTTGACGGCAATAAAAGGCCCCGCCGGGGCAGGACCGGCCTGATGTATCCCCCGGGCCATAAGTTCCTTCCCCGTTCCCGACTCGCCGGTAATCAGGACGGGATTGCCGCTCCGGGCCATGACCTGGGCATAAGCAAGGAGGGATTTCATCAGGGGGCATTGAGTAATGATTCCGGCAAAGGCGACGGGAATATCTCCCGCTCCCTCACGACGGGCTGCGGACAATCCTTTGAGAAGACCTTTACGTTCGTAGGCCCGTTCAATGGTCAGGAACAGCAGGTCGTTGTCCACCGGTTTTACAAGATAATCGTAGGCCCCCAGACGGATGGCCCGCACCGTTGCCGGGATATCGTCCACAGCCGTCAGGATGATGAATTCCGTATAGGGTTTGAAAGGTTTCGCCGCTTCCAGGACCTGCATGCCGTCCATTTCCGGCATCAGCAGATCGAGAAGTACAATATCATAATCCCGCTCCCGGATTTTCCGGATGGCCTCCAGACCGTTGTCGCAGATATCCACATCACGAATGCCCCGCCATTTCAAAAGGCGTTGGACCGATGTGAGAGATATTTCTTCGTCATCCACGATCAGGATCTTCATAGACGCTGTCTCCCCGCTTCCTGAATCATCTTTTGCAATTTATCCATATCAAAAGGTTTTTGAATCGTAAAGGAAGGATTGAAGTTGAGGTCCGGATTTCCTTGTATACCATCTCCATCCCGTCCATACAAAACAGTGCGAAGCAGGGGATAACGTTTTTTTATGCCGTCCATAAGCTGCCAGCCACTCAAATATTTAAGATCCATGGCGCAGATTACCCAATCTACTTCCGGATAATCTGTCAGATATTGAAGGATTCTTTCCTCATCCTCCACTGACTCGATCTGCCAGGTTGCCGCTTCAAGAAAATACGTTTGGATATCCTTGAGGAAGGCATCATCGGAATCGACAAAGAGCAGGCGTGGATTCATCCGCGGCAAGCTACGTCCCTCTCTGGGGAGATAGAGGGTAAACCGGCTCCCCACCTTCGGCTGGGAAAGGACGCTGATCGTACCCCCATGTTCCTTGATAAGGCCGTAAGATATGGACAGCCCCAGCCCCGTGCCCCCGGAATCACGGCGGGTCGTAAAGAAAGGATCAAAGATATGGTCCATAGTCTCCCTGGCCATACCCTTCCCGTTATCTTCTATAGCCACGACAACGGCGTCGAGACGGGGAAGATGCCGGGCGGTAATAGTGATCTTCCCCTTTCGTCCCGGTGATATGGACTGGTAGGCGTTGATGAGGAGGTTGGTCATCACTTGCTCGAGTTTCTGGAAATGTCCCAGTACCGAGGGAAGTCCGGGCTCGATCTGCTGTTCGATGACGGATACGGTCTTGCGCATCTGACCGCCGACAATAACCATGACACCCTGGATGACATCGGCCACCTGGATTGCCTTCTTCCCAGCCAGGTCATCGCTCCGGGAGAATTCCTTCAGCCCCGTAATGACCCTGTTGATCCTGCTGGTTGCCATCTTGAAGGCATGAATGATCTCCCGCATATTCTGAACTATCTCTGTCCGGGTAACTCCCCTTTGTTCACATAATATCGCAGAGGCATCGTGATCAATAAAAACCGGCTCCAGGGTATCCCAAATCTCCTCCAGGAGGGGAATGTTGTAGGATATAAAGCTGACGGGATTGTTGATCTCATGGGCGACACCTGCCACTACTTCTCCCAGGGCCGTCAGTTTGTGGGTCTGGATTATCTGTTGCAGGCGCAACTCATTTTCCTGGCGGATCCGCTTTTCCTCCGTCACATCCTGCCAGATGCCGACAAAATATGGGACCGGGGCATCCGGCATCCTGACCAGACGCCAGAAATCGGAGAACCATCTGTAGGTTTGATCGGAGGCGCGGAAACGGTACTCGCAGTGATATGTACCATCGCCCCGAGCGTTCCTCAATTCCTTGAGAACCCGGGAACGGTCGTCGGGATGGATCTGATTCTGCCAGAAAACAGGTTGTCCGATAAAATCCGACGGCATGTAACCGGTTATTTCCCCCACGGAATTACTGACATAGGTCACTTCATACTTTCCTGAGGCGTTGCGGGTGTAAGAAACGATAGGAAGCGACTCCAGCAGCAGGGACAAGTGATCCGTAGTACGCTGCAGGATCTCATTGGTTACGGCTAACTCCGTGGTCCTTTCCCGGACCCGCATCTCAAGCTCTTCGTGGGCTTTCAACAGGGCCGCTTCCGCCGCTTTCCTCTCCGTGATGTCTTCCAGGGTTTCTACCGCTCCCAGGACAGGTCCCTCAGGGTCCCTCAGGAGCGCGGCGGTAAAACGCAACCAGCGTCCACTTTCTCCTAACTCGGGGAAAAAATCCGTTGCTTCATAAGCGTCGTCGATGAGGGGGGACTTGAGGTATTTCTTTCCATACCACTGGGGAATATCCGTGACAGCCCCTTCCACCAGTAGATCGGCCAGGCATGGTCGCTGCCTGCTATAGAAGGCCCGCCACTGCTGGCTGGTGCCGATCACCTCCTCCGCCTTGATCTTGCTGAGTTCTTCAAGGGCCCGGTTCCAGTAGATGAGCCGATGGTCCCGGTCGATGACAAAGGCGGGAATCGGGGAGCCGCCGATGCACCCCATGAGCAGGTCTAGTTCTTCCCTACCCAGGGCGCCGGTAAACCCGCGATGATCCGATGGTCTTCTCGTCATGGATAATAAAAGTGGCTTTTCTCTCGAAAGATTGTTAAAGTACCGTCGCTTATACGGGATCTACGTAAATCTTTCCAATACCTTGGCATGATAAAAAAGGGAGGAACGACCCATGGAACTCGGCGATATTGTCATTGTGGACCACCCCCGGCACCCGTTTTACGGACGTACGGGAAAGATTATCGGCCGTCGGGGCGAACACGCGGCAGGCGATCCCTGGTTCCTCATTTACGTGCCTGCCCATATGCGCAGTTTTCTCGTTCCCCAATCGATGCTGTGCCTCGAAAAAGACGTGGCCGTGGCCATCGACGTCTTCAGCGATCGCCTCCAGTAAAGCTATGCGTCTGTGAAAACTTATCCGCCTCACCGGCGAGATGGGCATGGGGCGTATAGCGATAATGCTTTCCTTTCAACGCTCTCCATTGGCCAGCCTTCTTCGAGCCAACCCGTTCGGGCTGCCCTGACTATTTTAGTTTCTGTATGTTTCGTCTTACGGTTGCTTTGCGGAACTTGTCAATGAAAATGATACACCTCCGGCAACAATTTAGTGTAGCGCTGGTTATATTCTCTGTTTGTGAAAAACGTGTCTGATATTCATATTGTATTTATTGGAGGGCAAAGCGGATGGGGATGTCAACCCACATGGCTACGGGAACCCCCTTTTTCTTTCCCGGTTCAAACGACCACTGTTTCATCGTATCCAGGGCGGATTGATCGAGGAGGGGGTATCCGGAAGAGGATTTAATCCTTGTCCGACCCACGCGCCCGTCGGAAAGGACCTCAACGGAGAGGAGTACCGTGCCCTCATAACCGCGCGTTTGTGCCAAACGAGGGTAGGTGGGACGGCTGTTATCGCGGTAGCGGGGCGTTGCCTGTAACGTATCTCCTGGTGTTGTGATCTTTCCTATGTTGCCATATCCGTCCGTCCTCGCTGCTGAGGAAGAATAACTTTGCCTGTCCAGGGCGGCAACTGAAAATCCTTTCGTCAATGCTGATTGTCCGGACCGGATAGCCTGCGATGATAAGGCGCTCCCCGTCAACTCCGATGCGGCGCCGGTTCTGTGAGTCTCCCGATTATCATTAGGAATTTCTGATAATGTTGCCACGGGAGGCGCCTCTTTTTTTGTGGCCCCTTCTTTCCTGACCAGAGGACGGGACTTGTCAGGTTCTTTTGCGAAGCTGCGGTGGGAAAGGGAAACGAGATCTACCTTGAGACAGGGATCGAACCCCTTTACCATCCGGGAAGGTGCGGGACCGATCAGGCCGGTAAGGAGAAAGAGGACCGCAATTCCATGGACGCCCATAGACCAGAGAACCCCCGCAAAAACCGTATTGATCACGTACTTTTCACACTTCAGGGGGAACTCAAAATTCAAAGGTCAAACCTCCCTTGTATGATCTTTCCGGCATGGGGTAATAGGTATTGAGGCCGCCCCAGGAGACATTGGCCGACCCGAAACCGGCGTATTTTTCATTGCCGATATTCTCGACGCCGATAAATGCCCGGAACGCAAACGGCCGCTTCCGTACGTCCAGTTTCCGGTGGTAGGAAAGGAAAAGATTATAGAGGATGTAGGAAGAGAGTTTTTCAGCATCATTGTTATAGTCTCCCGACAGGTAGCAGTCGCTGACATAACGGATCTCCGGGCGCAGGGTGAAATTGTACGGGAGAACAATGTCGGCGCTGGCCCCCATGATCCGGTTGGGGACCAGGGGCAGTTCGTTCTTGCTGTACCGGCCGTCCTCAAAGGTCGCCAGATGGTAGGTATACTGTCCGGTGAGAGTGACGTATCCCTTGATGTTCCACGAGATCGACCCTTCCACTCCTTGATGGCGGGTGCGATCCAGGTTCTCGTTTCTTTTGGTGGAATCGTTCCAGGCGATTTCGTCTTCCATGTCGATCCGGAACAGGGACAGGCTTATTTTCAGGGAGTCGTGGGGATAGAACAGTGTTCCCAGCTCCATGCTCTGTCCCTGCTCCTTCTCCAGATTGGTGTAAAAGCCGCCGCCCCAGCCGTTGAAGCTTGCCTGCTCATCGAGAAAGGGGATGCGGTAGATCCGGGAATATTTCCCATATAGATTGGACTTCTTGCCGATCAGCAGGGTGGCGGCCCCTTCGTAAGCCTCGGCAGGATGGCGCTTTTCCTGATTGTAGAAGCTGTTAGCCGCGTTTTGGGAATCAGTGTAATTGCCGCCGAGGATAGTGCCGCCGGCCCGGTATCCGGCCGCCAGGATCAGGTTTTCCCAGGGCATAAACTCGTCCCGGACATAGTATTCCAGGGTCTCCCGCCGCAGATCGGCCCAGCCGGTCTTGACGGTGCGGTCCCGGCTATCCCAGGTATTCTTCACATAGGGTTCATTGTAGTAGTCCACCCCGGCGACAAGCTTGTTATGAAAACCGCAGAGATTACCGTCCAGAACGTATTTGGGGTTAAAGGCGTAGGAATCCATATCCGTATTTGTGTACTGATTGGAACTCCAGGAGGGCATATTGTAGGCGAAGGAACTTTTCCCATAGGAAAAGAGGAGATCCAATTGCCCCAGTCGCTCATGCATGGTCTGGACGCCCAGATTTAGCCTGCCCGTCTGGTCCATACCGTCGTCACTGTACGCGGCGTTGCTCCAGTTCTGGGGCGTTGCCGGCTGGTATTGCCGACGGTCGGCGGTCATCTGCTCTTTTGTCAGGGGGCCGGGAAGATCATAGTTGGTGTGATTGCCGGCAAATCCTAGCGACAACTGGAAATGGTCGCTCAGGTCGTAGCCAAGATCGAGGCTTCCCGATTGGGAGGCGAGCTTGGAGCGCTCCCGGTAGCCCCAGGAAAAATAGTTCTCACCGTTGGCGGCGTAGGCCAACTTTTCCTGCTTCCCCGTAATCCCGACCCTTTCATTGTTCAGGCCGTAGCTTCCCGCCGTCGCCGCCGCTGAGACAACCGGCTTCCCCTTGCCCTTTTTCGTGATGATATTGATCACGCCGCCGATGGCGCTGTCGCCATACAGAACTACATTGGCCCCCCGCACTACTTCGATACGCTCGATATTGCCCAGGGGGATATGAAACCAGTTGGCGGAATGCATATCGGGGCGATTCAGGCGCCGGCCGTCAAGAAGGATCAGAGTCTTCCCGAAAGGGTTTTCCCCTCCGAAGCCCCGCAGATCGATCATCGCCTCCGGGGAATTGCCGCTGAAGGAGCGGACTTGCACCCCTTCCAGCTTATCCAGGACATCGACAACCGAGGTCGCACCGGATTTGCCGATATCCTCGGCCGTGATCACCGATACGTTGGCGGGAACCCTTCTTACCTCTTCCCGATCTCTGGTCGCCGTAACCACGACTTCCTCCATGCGCACCGGCTCTGCCGGGGAACTGGTCTGGGCAAGAATCGGGACGTCCATAAATAACGATGAGAATAAAAATAATATCCAACAAAACCAGAAAACGAGAACTTTTCGCATTTTTCCTCCTTTTCCCCCACGGGATCAAGATATGATATTTTCTCATCAGACAAGTTTCCTGGCTCGTGGCTGCTACCTAATCACCGCGCCTTCCCGGCTTCACTTATCGAAACCAGTGGCCCGCTGCGGTTTTCGTTCCACTTACAGTTGCGGGGCAGCGCCGGTCTTGCACCGGCTTCCTTTTCTGACGGGATACTGCCGCATTGATTACTTCCTTATTTCAAGTCCTTCCTTAAATCCGCATCCCCTACCTCCCTTGAAGGGGAAGGGAATCTTTAAATCTGTCCCCCTTATTGTTCCATCCGGGGCATGATGACGGGTCGCCCCGTCAGTTCATGGTTGCCCGACACAACGGGCAGTCCGTAAACCGCCTCAATGTTATCTGGCGTCATTATCTCTGCGGGCGGCCCCTCGGCATGGATTGTCCCCCCGTCCAAAAGAATGATCCGGTCGCAGTATAATGACGCCAGATTGATGTCGTGGGTAACGGCCAACACCGTAAGTCCCTCTTCTTTATTAAGCGATTTCAGCAAATTCATGATTTCCACCTGATGACGAATATCGAGAAAAGCTGTCGGTTCATCGAGAAGCATAATGCTAGGTTCCTGAGCTAAGGCCCGGGCAATCAGGACCCGCTGCCGTTCTCCTCCACTGAGATGATCCAGAGAGCGATCAGCGAAACTCAGGGTTTCGGTCTGCGCCATGACCCGATCAACTGTTTCGTAATCTCTTATCCCTTCAAACGACCAGGGGTCCAGATGGGGCGATCTGCCCATAAGGACGATTTCCCTAGCGGTAAAGGCAAATATTTCCGCATAGTCCTGAGGAACGACAGCCACCCGTCGGGCGATGTCTCTTCTACTCATCGTCCGGATGTTCCGGCCATCCATGCTTGCCATTCCTTCCTGGGGCGTCAGAATTCCATCCATGATCTTCAGGAGGGTGGATTTCCCCGATCCATTCGGCCCGAGAATGCCGACAAAAGAACCCTTTTCAACATTAAAGGACACATGCTTGAGGACCCAGGGACCATGGTAGCGGAAACCCACATTTTCGCTTTGGAGGAGCGTCATGGCGACAACCTTCGGCGCAGTAAGGCCAGGAAATAGGGGGCGCCGCAGAGGGCGGTAATGACCCCGACGGGCAACTCGGCCGGTGACACAAGGCAACGGGCCATAGTGTACGCAAAAACGAGAAACGTGCCGCCGAATAAAAAGGCGGCCGGCAGCAGGATCCGATGATCGGGACCGACGATCAGTCTCAGGATATGGGGGATAATCAGACCGACGAAACCGATCGTTCCACTGGCGGCTACGGCCGCTGCCGTGACCAGGGATGCCGCCGTCAGCAAGATGAACTTCGTTTTCCGGACGGAAATTCCCAATTGCAGGGCCGTTTCCTCACCCGTTGCCAGGATATTCAGGGACCGGGCATATCTGTAAATGAAGGTCGTGCCGGTGAAGAGGAAAGCCCCTGTATACAAGATCGCCTGGTCGTCAGCCAGGCTCAGATCGCCCATGGTCCAGTAAATCGCCCGTTGGAGTTGCAGTTGATCGCTGATGGAAAAGACAAACAGGATGACGGCGGAGAAAAAAGCATTGACCATGACGCCGGTGAGGAGAAGGGTATTGGTTTCCAGGCGCCGTCCCGTTCCGGCAATGCCGAAAACGACGAGGACGGCCAGGATCGCGCCGAGAAATGCCATGCCGGGAATGCCCAGGATTATGACTTCCGCGCCCAAGAGGATTCCCGTGACGGCCCCCACCGCGGAACCAGCGGAAATTCCGAGGATGTAAGGGTCCGCCAGGGGATTCCTCAAAAGAGCTTGAAAGACAAC
>JALNVY010000044.1 GCA_023231165.1 Syntrophales bacterium
CACAGAGCGGCCTCACAGCTCTCTCGGCGATATGACACCATATGAATTTGTCAAAGAAAATGCGGCCATGTTACAGGAACAAAGACTCCATTTGAACTTGGTACATACTTCGGGGTAAGGTCATTAGCCCAAATCCTTCAAGCGCAGGCTCAATAATGGACCCCATGAATAAGTCCGAATGATGTCGTTCCTCTGAATCGTCTGCGCCTATCGGAGTAATGTAGAAACATATACTTTCCCAATCTGATGCTTGTTTCACTTGGGAAGACACGTCAGCCTGAATAGGTATATGCAATACATCTTCAGGTACTTCTCGGACTTTATCCACACTTTTCCCTTCGAGAACCTGTTCAAATGAGACGATTCGTTCTGCCCCGGCCAACTCCTTTATTACTCCAGTAAACTGCCCGTTAAGTATGAAGGTTTCGACTCCTTCAGCGATGTGTTCCTCATATATGCTCAGTTCTCTTAGTTTGTCTTGCATCACTTCTTTGGAGGGCATCCGATTTCCTATGAAGGCTTCATAGAGGGCTTTAAACGGTGGGATTTTTGCAATGGCCAACTGAAACTGGGCGAAGGCTCTGTCTTGTTCACTACATTCCAGAGATGTTGCCTGGTTACCCATGGCAGTAAGTTCTATGTGCTCAGCGTTATATGCCCCTTTGGTAATCCCATATTGACCAGAAGCAGTAACCAATTCTCGACTCGTAGAACTATCAGCTGACCGTTCCATGGCATCGAAGAGGGTTAACCTTCTGACCTTTTGTCCCGAAGCATGCTTCTGAATTGCATTTGCGAGGAATAATGCATCTTCAAAAGTCATGGCAGGAAAAGGTCTTTTTCGCCTCTTTCGCTTATTTTCAGGCTGATCTTGGGAAGAAATTGGGGCAGCTTTCAACTCGCTCGCATCTGAAATAGAGTTATCACTCATTTTCATATCCTCCTTTATGACAACAGATAATTAGATTGATCTGAATAACCATTGAAGCGACTGTCACACCTTACATTGTATATCCCTTTTTATGGCCTTATATAATGCGCTATTCCCCCTAAGGAGAGTTATCCACAGCCACACCCGCTGGCCGATATGAGGCGAAGCGGGCGTGGCTGTGGATAACTCATACAGATGAATCTTTGGTGCCGGGAAATGCCCCCATTTTGGTAACACGGGGGCCTAAAAATACATGGGCAGAAACGTAGAGAATAATCAGTGGGTTGTCAATGAGAAATATAATCGTCAAGTTCTTAAGGGCAGTGGAGAGCGCGTGAGCTTCTGTCCTAAGTGATTTTGCAGTGAAAGGCAATTCCTCACAAGGCGAGCAAGGAGGCGATGCACGCAACAGGTAAAATTTATTCTAAATACGTGCAGGACCTCATTGCTCATCTCCTTATTGATGAACTATGCCTTATAGTAACCTTAGCCGCCTGCGCGCAGGGGCGCGGGTAGAGCGACCGCGAGCGCAGGCAAGCGTAAGCAGGGGCGGGCGGATGATGCTTATGGTTTCTTTGATCTGCCCTGCATCAGATTATGACGGCATGGCGGAATCTGTAACACGCCATGCTTCAAACCCTTATTTTAAAGAATTACAGATTGTTCTATTTTATGAAATGGAGCATCGTTGAGAGAGAGTAATAAAAGCCTACCCACTCTCTACCTAAAATAAGTGAACAAGATCATAATGTTTTGAGAGATAGAGAGTGGTAGAGAGTCTACACAGGAGCAGTAACAGCCTACATTAACTCCTTCACTGCACAGTATTTCTATAAGGTCATGGGAAGAAATAGAGCTTCTTGTGATTTCCCCTATTGCCGGACAAAAAATATTTCAATTTCTGTCCGGGTACTTCTTACCTTCCTGCTGTATGTATCCGTCTCATGGAAGGGAAATCTCACAAAAAGAAAAATATCTTTGATCCACCTAATGCGCGAGGGCATGTGGATTGTCCTGCTTGTATAAGAGACATATTTTTACATGAAGGCAATAGAAAGGCGATATTTGATCAGATTTATTGCCAAGGGGGCGAACGACTAACAGCCCCCCCGACAAATCGGGAAATCAGGATGGGATAGGATGATTACGGGAAAAATGATCATTGACACTCATTCCGATCATGACATAATGATCCCTGAGGAGATCGCCCAATATCTCCGTAAAAGTTTGAGTTGGGTATATAAAAACTGGCGGAAGTTGGGCGGTGTGAAGCTCGGGGGTTCTCTGTTCTTTCCTCGAAAGGAGGACCTTTATGAGCGTTTATTCGGTACGTGGGAAGGGGTGGAGGTACGACTTCACCCAGAAAGGGGCCAGGTACACAAGCAACTGGTTCAAAACAAAAGCAGATGCCAAGGCGGCGGAGGCAAGAAGAAAGGAGGATTTGTTAAGGCCTCAACCGATACAGGAGAAGCCAACAGACATGGCCTTCTTGGAACTTGTGAACAGACGTCTTGACCATGTTCAGGCGTATAACTCCCAATCCCATTATTGGAACCATGTAGGCATGGCTAAGCGATGGGTTAAGCGATGGGCACATCTGCAATGCAGTCAAATTCGAGAAGACGACATTGAGAAATTGGTTCTTGAGCGGCGGAAAGTGTCTGCCTATACGGCGAACAATGAAATTCGGCTATTGAGAACTCTTTTCAACTTCGGGATGAAGAGGGGTTGGATTTCATCGAATCCGACAAAAAACCTATCTTTCTTCCCGGTGGAAAAGACCATGAAATACGTTCCCCTCAAGGAAGATGTTTTGAAGGTGATCATGGCCGCCGATCTAAAAACGCAGAATTATTTGTGGACGATTTTGGAAACGATGGGCCGTATGGGTGAAATCAACCGTTTGACATGGCAGGATGTGAATCTGGATGAAAGGTATGTGGTTCTTTATACCCGGAAGAAAAGAGGCGGTCACCTTACACCGCGCAAGGTTCCGATGACGGAAAAACTTTTTGATGTCTTGTCATCTATGCATCAGCAAAGGGATGCATCCAAGCCCTGGGTTTTCTGGCATCGTTACTGGAGCCAAAAAGTTAAGACATGGGCGGAAGGGCCTTACAAGAATAGAGGTGTTATTATGACCACGCTGTGCAAAAAGGCAGGCGTCAAATATTTCCGTTACCACGCCCTACGTCATTTTGGCGCTTCGGTTTTGGATAATGCCAACGTCAATCTTGGGTCGATTCAACGCATCCTTGGACATGAGAACCGGACTACGACGGAGATCTATCTTCATTCCATCGGAAATGCGGAACGTGAGGCCATGACGGCCTTTGAGAGGGCCGTCAATTGGTCTCACATAGATTCTCACATAGCTGGTGCTGCTGTTTAGCAGTGTTGTCTAACTTGTTGATTTAAATAGCGCCCCGACATGATTTTAATGCGAGGCACACTGATTTAGAATCGGAATTACCAACCGATAGGCACACTCGCCTGACTGCAAGACCCCATGATAGTGGCCATCGATCGCATTCTTTACTTTTTGACCTCCTCATCGAAGGTACCCCGGGAGATCTCTTTGATTTCCGAGTTCTGAATAGTAACTATTGCTCCGGTTTTTGCATCTTTAAATGCTATTGACCCCGTCTTGGTTTTTTCAAATTCTGTTGAATAGTAAACATTTTTCGATGTCGGTTCTGTAATCTTGTAATAGGAACCACAACCGGATATCGCTAGCAATATCAAGCATGAAACAACTAAAGAGACCAATCTAATCATAATAATACCAATCCTTTCCAAAAACCTGATGATTCCGCTTTAATCGCGGGTCTAAAATCCAACTGTTAACGCTATGAAGGGTCCGCTGAACTGGGTGCTCATATAGTAGTCGCTCGTATCCACCTGCAAGCCTATATATTTATAGCCGCCGTGAACATCGACAAACGGGAAGGGTGTCACGGAAATATCTGCCAGGGCCTCGATGACATAATTCCCCGAATATCCCATGCCCGTGACCTGCGCCCTCGCCTCTAAAATATTGGCAATCAGACCTATATGGGCCCCTAATCCTACCATCGGGATCGGGACGCTGAAGCTTTGTTTCACATCCTGTCCGGCAATTGCCGGGGCCTTCATTTCCGCAGATCCGGAAACGTATTTCACTTGCACCATGGGCCCCATGGAAAAACCTGCCAGGATGTTTTCCATGTTGATTATATCGTATAAGTATTTTACATCCATCATGTAAAAATCAAGATTATAATTGACCGCGGTATTGGCCGCATAATTCGTCCCGCCAAAATTAATCGCGGCAGTCAAAGTAGTATCACTTGAATACTTAATGGGCGTATACATAGCACTCAGGTGATGTTTACCGATACCCCCGTAAACCTCGCCAGACCAGAAAGACTGGTTACCGACACCCAGGGCATTTTTTACGTCAAATTCCGTCCCTTTCATGGATATCGTATCGACCCGCTGGTTAGCAGAAAAGGCAGGGAACCAGTAATACCCCCTGACTCCTAATTCCAGAGCCTGGGCAAAATTTGCCACCCCGATAACCACAAATAAAATGACTCCAAGCAGCAACAGGGAAAACTTTTTCTTATTCATCGATGTACCCTCCTCATTATGCATTTTGACAATTTTATCTTCCCGACCAAGTATCTTTAATATTCATTGGATTATGGATAAAGATGTCCTTTCTTGTCAAGCAGAAAGAGCTTGCATAACGTCTTTTCATGCAAAATACCCTTTGGTGTCGGATTATAATCATGGATCAGGAATAATAATTATGAAGGGTTTTTCTTGCCATAAAGCCCTGAATTGCATTACAAGACAATTGCCTTCGATTGAAGAATAGATTCCGGGGAGAGATATGCATGCGCAAAGGTATGTTCAATGCGACAGTTAGCTTTATTTCCTTCTTGATCATATTAGGTGTTCTCTGCATTCCCAGCAACGCACTGGCGGAAAAAGCAAAAGATGCCGCACAGAAACCAAAGCAACCGGTCGTTGTGATGATCCACGGCATGTTTGTCGGTCCCTGGTGTTGGGATTCATATCGAAACTATTTCGAACAGCGGGGATATCGTGTCATCACCCCGACCTTGAAGTACCATGACCGGCCCCTGAGTTCACCTCCGAACCACCTGATGATGGAAACAGGTATTCTCGATTATGTCGCCGATGTAGAAAAAGAAATACGCACCCTGGATCAGAAGCCCATCATCATTGGACATTCCATGGGCGGACTGATTGCCCAGATTCTGGCAAGTAAAGGTCTGGCCCGGGCAACTATCCTGATTGCACCGGCAGTTCCCCGGGGTATCAACCCCATCTCCTGGACGGGGATCAAGAGTTTCTGGATGAATCGGCAGCGGTTCGGACATTGGCGTGAACCACTCCGTCCTACGTTTGAGGGGGCACTCTATTCTTTCCTGTATCTGATGCCCCCGAATGAGCAGAAAAAGGTATTTGACAAGCTTACCTACGAATCCCCTCGGGCAGCTTGGGAGATCAGCTTCTGGTACTTCGACAGTCATAAGGCCACGTACGTGGATGAATCAGAAGTAACCTGCCCGATCCTCACCGTTGTGGGCGCCCAGGATCGCCTCACGCCGCCCTCGATCGCCAAAAAGATTCACAAGAAATACAAATCCGTATCCACATATCGTGAATTCGATCGACACTCCCATTTCATTATTGCTGAACCAGGCTGGGAGGAGGTTGCGCAATTCATAGAGGCCTGGATCGCTGAGCATAAGCAAAGGATTTAAAATCATGGATAACTTTGAAACCTGATGAATATTATATGGGTTGTTTTGATTACTGTGAGTATTATTGCCGCTTTCTGGACGGGCGGTCTTGAAGCAGTTACCAGAGCCATGTTTGACGGGGCAAAAGCAGCGGTTGAAATATCGCTTTTTCTGCTGGGGATAGTCTCGCTATGGCTTGGCATAACAAAAATTATCGAAGATTCAGGACTGATCTTCCAGATTTCCCATGCTTTTAGGCCGCTAATTACCAAGCTCTTTAAAACTGTTCCCCCAGACCACCCCGCAATCACCTCTATTACGCTTAACATGCTTGCCAACTTTTTCGGCCTCGGCAATGCCGCAACCCCGCTCGGAATCAAGGCCATGCAGGACCTTCAGACACTCAATGAAGATAAAGACTCCCTTACTTTTGAAATGATGCTCTTTATAGTTCTAAATACCGCAAGCGTCCAGTTGATTCCCTTTACGGTGGTAGGTATCCTTTCAGATTTTGGGTCTGTAAACCCCTCGGCCATTGTTTTTCCCACAATAATCTCCACCGTAATCTCTGCTATTATTGCACTTGGCGTGCTGCTGCTTTTCAGGAGGCTTATGAAATGAAGACCGTTGCCTTTATCTCCCAGCTCGTAATTCCTGCGTTTATCCTTTTTGCAGTGCTGTACGGCGCCTTTAAAAAAGTGCGCGTCTATGATTCATTCGTGGGAGGCGCAAAGGAAGGACTACACGTAATTTTTAGAATCTTTCCCTACCTGCTCGCTATTTTTGTTGCGGTCAAAGCCTTTCAGGCATCAGGGGCGTTTGATCTTATCAGGCAGGCTCTTTCCGGATCTTTCTCCGCTCTTGGCATCCCGCCTGAGGTTCTGTCTGTGGCCCTCATCAAGCCTCTTTCCGGAAGTGCATCAACGGCTATATTTACCGATATTGTCAGGACCACAGGCCCGGACTCGCTTGCAAGCATGATTTCCGCGGTGATCATCGGAAGTGCGGAAACGACTTTTTTTGTTCTAGCCGTGTATCTGGGCGCCGTTAATATCCGCAGGACAAAGTATCTGGTACCTGTGTGCCTCATAGCCGACGGCGTGGGGATAATAATTGCCATTGTTTTTGTAAAATTGATGTTTTAATAAAGAAGAAAGGAGTCTGCTTATGGGCTTTCGTTGTGGAATTATCGGCCTTCCTAATGTTGGAAAATCAACCATCTTCAACGCCCTTACTGCTGCGGGGGCCGAAGTGGCCAATTATCCGTTCTGCACCATCGATCCCAATATCGGGATAGTTGCCGTTCCAGATCCACGTCTTGACCAAATCGCAACAATTCTTCACCATCCGAAAAAGACATATACCTCCATGGAATTCCTTGATATCGCCGGCCTTGTTAAGGGAGCGAGCCGGGGAGAGGGACTGGGAAACAAGTTTCTCGGCCATATCCGGGAAGTTGATGCCGTGGTCCATATCGTCAGGTGCTTTGACAACCCCGATGTTGTCCATGTTGACGGGATGGTCGATCCCGTCCGCGACATTGAAATAATCAATACGGAATTAATGCTTGCCGATCTGGAGACTCTTGAAAAACGTCTCGCTGTAATTGATAAGAAGACCAAGGCTGGCGATAAATCCGCTGCTCATGACATGGAGTCGATGCGTATTTTTCAGGACGCCCTGGGAAGGGGGATTCCTTGCCGCAATTTTTCTTTGGAGGCGGGAAAATCGGCCGCATTGAAAGATCTTCACTTATTGACTGATAAGAAGGTCCTTTATGTGGCGAATGTCAGTGAGGCGGTTCTGAAATGTGGCCAAGGCTACATACAAGAAGTTAAAGAAATTGCCGAAAAAGAAGGATCATCTGTCATTACAATCTGCGGAGACCTCGAAGCGGAGATCGCAGAATTGGCGGTGGATGAACGGACAGTTTTCCTTGCGGATCTGGGTCTCCATGAATCTGGTCTGGAGCAGCTTATCAGGGAAGGCTACAAACTTCTCGGGTTAATTACTTTTTACACCACCGTCGGGCCGGAATTGCGCGCTTGGACAATTCCCAAGGGGACACGCGCGCCGATGGCAGCAGGCAAGATTCACACCGACATGGAAAGGGGATTTATCAGGGCTGAAATCCTGCATTATGCCGACTTCCTTGCCGTAGATAGTATTACCCAGGCCAGGGAGAGAGGGTTGATCCGTTCAGAGGGGAAGGACTATGAACTCAGGGATGGTGATATTGTACTCTTCAGATTTAATGTATAAAAAAGGCGGATGGAAAAGGAGGGACTTAAACCATCCGCCTGTATATAAACTGAAAGGGGCTGTTAAATGCTCCCTCTCAGATCGCCCATTAAGGGGGCCGGTGGGTGGAAAGGAGGGACCAAAACCACCCACCGACATTGAAAAACAACATTTTAACGCATGATTACTCAGGTAGAAAGAAGGTAACGCTCTTGTCTTCTATCACCTCTTTGTTTTTTTGATCACCTGTTTCATCCATGGTTAACTTTTGATCAACTTTGCCGCTATCTACAGAAAGAAAAAAATCATAAACCTTTTGCCTGTCAAGCCTGATATTTCCAACGCCTTCTTTTATACCTGAGTCCTGCCGTGAATGATTTTTCTCTTCCTCGCTCATCTATGAAATCTATGTCTTATTTTTGCAAATATGGAATGCAACTTCGATGCCACAACAAGAAATATAAATTCGGATAATCTTTTTACAAGTTAAATGATAATCTTTTTATGTATTTTATATTTTATAATATCATATAATAGGCAGCTCAGGCCCAAATTTTAAAATATGATTTTCGGATTTAATGGGAAGCCTCAGGAGGCAAGCGTGCGAATATCGAACATCTGCCATTGATGGAACCGTGGGAGTTGCTTGTTACAGGCCTTTAGTAATTTGTGCATATTTCGCACGGCATGTGCATATTTCGCACAAGTCACGTTCTCAGGGCAGTTTTTGGGTCAGGTTATTAAATTTCTTCTGTTCTCTGATGAATTTGTATCTGGAAATACCTAACTGCTTAGCTGCCTCTGACTTGTTTCCACCCGATTTGATAAGGGCGTTTTTCAATATTTTTGATTTGACATCTTTGACGATTTTGTCTGTTACTACATCATAATTGATCCCATCCAACGGCAACTGTTGAAGAAACGGTTCAATTTTGATCTCAACACCTTTCTGGTCCAGAGACTTTAACTCGGAGGGCATGTTATCAGGGTTTATAACTGTTCCCAAACTCTTTAGAATCATGATCCTTTCGATGATATTTTTTAATTCTCTGACGTTTCCCGGCCATGGATAAGCCTGAAGGATCATTTCAGCGTCTCTGCTGAATCCCTTGACGCGTTTACTGAATTTCTTATTGAATTCCTGGACGAAGTACCGTGCCAGCATAATTACATCGTCTGCCCGTTCCCGCAGGGGGGGAATCAATACCGGAACGACGCTGATACGATAATACAGATCTTCTCGGAAAGCTCCTTTGGCCACCATATTGCTGAGATCACGATTGGTTGAAAATACAAAGCGAACGTCATTGGGAATATTTTCATTCCCACCCAGGCGCCGGATATGTCCGTCCTCAAGCATCCGCAGAAACTTTGCCTGAAGCTGGATCGGCATCTCCCCTATTTCATCGAGCAAAATTGTTCCCCCGTTGCAATATTCGAGGAGCCCGATCTTTCTTTTTCTGGCATCGGTAAAAGCCCCGGCCTCATAGCCAAAAAGTTCGCTCTCCAGGAGGGTGGGGGGTATTGCCGCACAGTTGATGTCCACGAAAGGTTTCAGGCTCCGGTGCGAATGCCGGTGAATGGCCCGGGCGATGAGTTCCTTGCCCGTTCCGCTTTCTCCCTGGATGAGAATGTTAGTATCATGGCCCGCCACATCAGCAATGACATGAAAGATATCAATCATTTTTTGCGATTTGCCAAGGATATCGTGGAACCCCATGATCTGGTCTTCCCTTTCCTTGAGTTTCTCAACCTCCGACTTTAAGCTTTCCGCCTCACGGGAGAGCAGCGAATGCATGATGGCGTTGTCATAAGAAGTAGCGGCATTTTTGACAAGGACATCAAGGATATTGATCTGATCAGGGGTGTAAACGCCCTTTTGCTTCGCAAGATAGAGGGCGCCGACAAATTTATTCTTGATTTGGAAAGGAATGGCAATTTCTGATGGAAATCCCGCAAACATGAGCTGGCTATTTTCTTCACCGGAAGCCTGCCTCACAACAATCGTATCGCCTTCGATCGCCTCTTTGATAATGCTCGTGCCGATCTTTTTATCGCATTCCTCTTTGCCTTCAATGAAGATATGCTCTCCATCATTAACAAGGCATCGATTTCTTTCAATATCCCAAACATAACCCATGACGCGCTCCGCACAGGCAATTTTCAGGGCACTGTTGAATACAATTTCAAGTATGCGATTATCAAGAGAATAACCCTGATTGAGCCCCGAAACTGCTTCCTGGAGAACCATCAACTGACGGATCTTCTCGGCATTCGTCTCCAGGAGTCTGGCATTATGAATGATGACGCTAACCTGGTTGGAAAAGGTAAGAAAGAGATTTATTTCCTCGGCGAAAAAATGTACCTCCTCCTTACGCCAAGCGGCAAGAATGCCGATAACATAATCTCCGATCTTCAGGGGCGCGCAGACGATGGAACCATTACCGACAATTTTCGTGAGCATCCTGTCGGTATCCGTAATCCTTGGATCCGTAGCAGCATCTCTGATGGTAATCAGGTCTCCGGATCGCGCTACCTTAGTAGCCAGGCATTCATGTACTTTTATGTTTAATGGTGTTTTGAAGGCAATTATGGCTTCTTCCTCGTTGTAATTCTTTACTACTCTCGCCACCAGGTACTGTTGTGATTCATCAAAAAGACGAATAATGCCCCGGTCAAAACCGATGGCGTCAATCAGTTCATCGAGAATTTTCGCAAGAATCTCATCCTGATTGGCCTGAGCAGTCAGCAGGTTACTGATCCTGAAAATGCTTTTCAGGAGTTTGTCCTTGTCGAGGAGAGGATCAGGCACCAAGTCTGAAAGTTCGATCATCCCGTCGGTTACGGAAGGAAAGGGCTTGAATTCTGTCACCACCATAGGCCTTTACGATTATACTTCCTTCAGAATGATACTGAGGGCCGTCGTCAGTTTGACCGTTTCCTCATCTGATTTCCTCAGGCGGGTACTCACAATTCTTGCCAGATTCAGCAGGATTCTGTATCCCAGGGCGCAATCACCCTCCGCCAAATTCAGGAAATCGTCCTTGCGAATTTCGTAGAGAGTACAGTCCGTAACAGCCTTGATTGTCGCTGTCCGTCTCTGGGCCTCGAGAAGGGCAATTTCTCCGAATACCGCATGATCACGGGCATCGAGTCGGGTAAATACCTTATTGTTCGCGGTGTCCTGTTCATCATCGAAATCACCGAGTATCAGGCTTTTCACCACCTCAACCGTTCCTTCCATCATGATATACATGGTATCGCCAATATCGCCCTCTTTCATGATGATGGCTCCGACAGGGAAGGATACACGGCGGGCAATATTAATGATTTCCCTGATCTGATCAGGTGAGATGTCCCTGAAAATTTCCGGTTCTTTTAATAAAGTCGCTTCATCCTGCATGGATACGCCTCTGTACAATACAATATGTGATCGGTCTATAATTCAGGCATAGATCTGGAAAGGACAACCGCCATGTCGTCCGCCGCAATCATATAATCATCATCGGGATTGATATTGATCTTCACGGCGTCCTTTTCCACGGAAAATTCCTTCTTTGATTCACGGATCTTTTCCCTGATAAAGGTGTCAATCATCGATGTATTATCGGAAAGAATATCCTCTAATTTAATGGCCTTTTTTTCCTTCATTATTCCGATTAAAATAGCATGATCCTTCTCTCGATAATAAGACGATAATTCTTTAAACGGCTTGTTAACAAACATGCCGGGAATGTGCGTACGCCAGAGTTTGTTCTTGTCCCCAAGAGAAACGATGCTGGATATCACTCTGGGCAGGCCCGGGGAATTAATGGCACTGGCTAGTAAAGAGCCGATATGTTCGCCCCGAACAACAATCTCATCCACATTGGCTCTCTTGAGATGAGGGCGACTTTCTCCGTCCAGGAGTTCGGCAATTGTCTTGACATGAGGAGCAAGTGATTTTACGGTCAAGGCCGCCAGAGCGGTCCTTTCATCACTACGCTCGCGAGGATGCCCACCTGACTGATCCGCCATGATCAAAACAAACGTGGCCTGGGAAATATTGGCCCGGACCAAGACCTCCTCATGCACATAATCCCCCCGTAGAAATTTCAAGTTGTAACGGCTGTATTTAGGACCAAGGGTCTCGATCTCATCCACGGTCAATTCGTTGATCAACACAATGAGCTTCTCCCTCATGGCGCCATAGGTCGTAAGACCCTGAATGACGTTGTCCGTATGCTGGTTCCATCCGCAGATAATTATATGTTCCTTAGCTTTGATAGTCTCCAATCCCCTGCCCTCCTTCATTCTTCTCTCTATAAAGGTCGACGCAATGGTTGCGGTAAATAGCGACATCAGACCTACTCCCGTGAAAATGAGAAAGATCCCCACCATTCTCCCCCCCATGGTGACGGGATACTTATCTCCATAACCGACCGTCCCCATGGTCACAATGGCCCACCAGATACCATCCCAAACGGTGTTGATATTGGATCCCGACCCGACGTTTTCGAAATAATGAACCGCCAGAGCGCTCATAAAGAGAATCGCCAGGGTAATCGCCGCTACTTGAACAATGGTTTTTCTGTAGATACCGGAGAGGATCTTAATGAATTGCTGAATAGACCTCATCCGCCCCATAGTTATGCCTTGTCATAGACGAGAAAATGCATGGAGAAGATTGCCCGCCCCTGGGTTGCCGAGCGAAGATCCGTCGAATAACCGAAGAGGGCTTTAAGAGGGACCTTCGCCCGGATTTCACTGACGGGCCCCTTTGGGCTTATGGACTGGACCTCCCCGCGCCGGGCATTGATGTCACCGATAACATCTCCCATAAATTCACTGGGCGTTATAATATCCACCACCATAATCGGTTCCAGCAATAGTGGGTCCCCCTGGGAACAACCATCCCGGAAGGCAGTGGAAGCGGCAATTTTATATCCCAGGGCAGATGATTCTCCATCTTTAAAGGACCCGCCCTTGACAATGACCTCCACATCCACTACGGG